>JAEMPK010000141.1 GCA_022759345.1 Pyrobaculum sp.
ACGCTCTAAGGTAGCAAGTTTAACAGAGATAGCTTCTTTAGAAGGCATTGAAGGATTAATGTAGACAAATATATACCGCTGAAGCCGACGAAGGAAGAATGTACATTAACTATAAGTTAAGTTTAAAAATAGCGGAAAAATCATCCTAATGCACTGGCCAACACTCGCGTTAGTAATAGGGATAGCAGTGGTGGTAATAGCCACAGTCATAGCGCTTCAGCAAATATCCACACCACCTCAGACACAGGCCCCAACAACATCGACACAGACCACCACGCCATCAACACAAACAGGCCCCCCGACAGGCACCCCACCGACCTCCGGGATCAAGTATGACCCCCAGCTGGCTGAGAAGGGGAAACAGTACTTCTCAGATATCGGGTGCACCGCCTGCCATTCCATTAAGTCGCTGGGTATTTCTGGCGGCGCCGTGGGTCCTGACCTAAGCAAGGCGCTTCTCGGCAACCCAGGCGCCGGGGGCTCCGTAATTGGGAGGTTCTTCAAGGAGAAGGGCCTAGATAACCCAGCCGCGGATCCCGAAAAGGCGGCTGAGTTGCTAAAGGAATACCTCACAAATCCGCCGCAGTACTCCACAACCATGAAGACGCAGGTACAAGCCTACAAAGCCACTTATAGCAACTGGGCCACAGACCAAGTCCCAGCCCTCGTCGAGATGCTGAAAGAGGCAGCCGCCAAAGCCTCTGGATGACTATGGTCGACGAAGACAGGAGAAACGTCCTAAAAATCTTTATCGGCTCCTCGGTGGCTCTCAGCCTCGGAGCTTTGACGACGCCGCTTGTCGGATCTGTGATAAACGCCAAGGCGCTGGCTCTAAAGGGGGAGTACAGCTCGGTCGAGGTGGTTCTCTGCGAAAACGTGGATAACTGCCCCGAGGAGTACTCGGTCCCCATTTCGGAGCTCAGACAGGGACCCAAGTTTGTTCTCTTGAAGAAGGGCAACATGGCCATACCAGCCGTCTTCGGCCTTGTAAAGGCTGCAGACGGCAAGGAGTACCCCGCCGCCTACAACACGGTCTGCACGCACTTCGGTTGCCCAGTGAACCCCACAGGCGGCAAATACCTCACGGGGTTCGTATGTCCTTGCCACGGCTCCTTCTTCAACATCTGTAACAACCCCAACGGGTGCCCCGAGAATCCCGATGAATGCGCCAAAACCCCCGACAAGTGCAAGAGGCGGCCGTTTCTAGAGGCTTATGTAACCGGCGGACCTGCGCCGCGTTCTCTAAGGCCTATTAAGGTGGTGGTAAAGGGGGATAGGGTATACGCCGTGAAGGCGTACATATGAAGGCGCTTATAAGACTTTGGGAGCTGATACTGGAGCGGTTCCACCTTAAGGAGTTTCTGGAACACCCGGTGCCGCGGTTCTCCAGCCTAAACCCGCTGTATTGGTTTGGAGACGTGGCCGCCATGAGCTTCTTCATACTGGCCATAACGGGCTTCGCCTTGGCTCTGCTATACACGCCTGGGCTTTCGCTGACCAAGACTCCGCCTGATCCCCTGCTGGGCCACAACGCCAAGGAGGTGTACGACGCCACCGAGAGCTACTCAAGCGTCTACAAAATCACCTACCTCACACCGCTGGGCTTCATACTACGGCAGATCCACCTATGGTCGGCTTATATGATGATTTTCGCTACGCTTGCCCACTTCTTTGCCAAGTTTATACTGGGGTCTTACAAGAGGCGGGGAGGCGGGGCCCTTTGGCTACTCGGCGTGCTACTCGGCGTCCTCACAATAGGACAAGCCGTTCTAGGCTACATCCTGCCTCTTCACCTAGACGGCATCCTCGCCATCCAGATCGGCCTCAACCTCTTCCGCTACTTCGACTACTTCGGCATACCGGTGGGCCAGCTCGTGCTCTCAGTCCTGGGCTCTCTCTTTGTGACCGACCAAGTGATAAAGATGATATATGTCCTCCACATCTTGATAGTGCCGGCCATAATCTTGGTGCTCCTCGGTCTTAAGATAAACGGCATTCTCTACGGCGGCGTGGCGCCGCCTCCGATCAAAGACGAGGAGCTGAGGAGGAAGGCCATGGAGGAGAAGGAGCCCTTCTACCCACACAGGTTCGCCCTCATGGTGGGCCAGCTGTTGCTCCAGCTTAGCGTCATACTGCTACTGACCGCCATGACGCCGCTTCCGTTGCTGGAGCCCTGGGTGCCGGGCCAGGAGGTCCCGCCAGGCGTCAGGCCGCCCTGGCCGGTCATGTGGTACTACACCTACGTCAAGATGATCGACCCGTTCATATCTGTGGGCCTACCCATATTCCTGGTGCTATTTGCGATGGTGGTGCCCCTGCTTGACAGGAAGGGCGGCATTTCCATCGAGGAGCGGTGGGTCTGGGTGATCATCGCCATAGTATACATAGCCATAATCGGCTACGGCACAGTCCTCGGCTTCCTCGTGGACATACCCAAGGAGCTTACGCCGCTCACCAGGATCTCCGTGCCGCCTGACTACGCGGTGCCGTATACAGGGACTCCGCAGGCGGTGGGGCCATGATGCTGGCTGTTGAGATCCAGGGCCTGTCGGCTACGACTTTGACGTACGTGACGGCGGCTGTGGCCGTGATAGGCGCCATATCTGTCTACGGCCTCCTACACGTGGACAGGAGGTGGGCCTCCTACACTGCGCTACTCTTCGAGGCCGTCCTCGCGGCGTTGTTCGCCTACACGACGAACATAATCTACGCCCTGTACTCAGCCCCCGGCTTCGGCTCTACAGTAGAGGATGTAGTACACGGCGTGACGTATCAGCGGATCGCCGCGGGGATACTGTCTGCCATGTTGTTCTTGGCGGCGCTGGTCTCCATAGGCTATTACATGGAGCTCCAGAAGAGGGGTGTGGGCCATGAATAGGGCAGACCTCCTCATCTACATAGCCGCAGTTGTGACGGTAGGCATAGCTCTGCTGAATGCCGCAATGCTCGCCAGCCCCGACGTGTTCAACCTCTTCGCCAAGTCAGGTGGCCACGAGAAGATAGTGGGAGAGGAGAAGACCTGGGCGTTCCAAAGCACCGTGTGGACTGCCATGTTCACCCTCACAATAATAGCCATACTCATCTACCTAATAGAGCTCAGACACTACCCAGAGCGGTTCAGAAAAAGCCAGTAGCACAACCGACAAAAACTTCTTCCTTTTTTCTACCAAAAATTTTCGTTGTTGTGATTTGTCTAGACTTGGTCGCGGTTGCTCGGGGTGTTTGTCGCTGATTTGGTCTTCTTGTTGTCTTTGTTTTTGCTTCGTGTATAGGTCTTAGGCGTGGTTTTGTTGTTGTTTTCGGGCTTGTGGCGGCGCCTCTGGCGCTTGCGCCTATTGTAGAGCCTCTCTTCTTGTGATATGCCGTTGCCCCTCTTGCGGTCTTTATCGTGTTTGTGTACATAGCGTCTAGGGTCTACGACGGGAGCTGTGGAGCTTCTTGTTCATGGCGGGATCGTTGTAGCTTCACGTAGCCGTTCTGGCAGTTGCGGACTTGTTGACACGAGACGTACAGAGACGACACGTCCATAAACGCGATAAGGGGCACGTTACATCTAACATAGACGTCGAATCCCATCTCAAACGTCCTAGAATCCAGCCCGTCGGTCAAGTCATGAAGCTCTTACTTGCATACGTCAAGAGACGTAACGCGGCAAGCCGCCACGGCTGAGGCGGCCCTACGCTCCCAGATTCGGGCATTACGACAGCTCACGCCCTCAAGGCGGGGCTAAGGCCGGAGTTCCCTGCGAACGAGGGGGTCCCATTTCTTAGTCAACGTGTCATCTGTGTGCAGGTTTTGTCTAGGGCGGGGTTGGGGTGGCGCTGGGCGTTGACCCCATCGCTATGAGGACTGCGGCGAAGATCGCTATGGCGCCTGCCATCTGTCTGGGCGTTAGGTTCTCGACGCCTGTGAGTTTTGCGTAGAGTTGCGTTATTAGGGGGGAGGCGGATACTAATATGGTCGTAAGCGCCAGGCCTATCCTCTCGACGGCGAAGGCGAAGAGGGCGGACCCGACGCCTAGGTCCATGAGGGAGGCCGCCGCGAAGAGGGGGGACTTGACCACCTTCAGCCTCCTCTTCGCCGCCAGATATAGGCCGAGGGCGGCGCACGCGGAGGCGGCCCTTAGGTAGGCGACTGCCAGGGGGTTTACGTTCCCCAGCACGGCGAGCTTCACGGCCGTCATGCCGAGGGACCACAGGAGGGCCGCGGCGGCGGCCGCCGCCAGGCCCAGGGGGCTTAGCCGCACGTCGCCTCCGCCGGCGAGGAGGGTGACGCCGGCCACCGCCAGGAGGGACGAGAGTATTAGCCACTGCGAAACCTCTTCTCCGAGGAGTAGGGCGAAGTACTGAGCCATCACGATGTACGTGTAGGCGAGGGGGGCCGCCACGGAGCCGCCCACCTTGTGGATGGCGTAGAAGTAGAGGCTGTCCCCTATGAAGAGCGTCACGACGCCGCTAACCACGGCGGCCCACAGGCCGGGGGCCGGCTTGATGAACAACGCCGTGGGCGCCAGGAGGGCCGTGACGTATATCAGGCGGGAGAAGTTGACGGCGGTTGCGTCTAGGCTCTCCATGTGTCTCTTGTAGAGAAATATGACCAGGGCCCAGATGGCGGCGGCCGCCAGGGCCGCCCCTGCGCCGAGTGGGTCCATCAAAGCGGCTTAACCGGCGTGGAGGCTCCGCAGGCTAGACACTTCATGACGAATATCCTGCCCTCTTTCTTCAGCTCGGTGTCTATGGAGTTGCAGACTGGACAGACGACGTAGTACCTAATGAAGCGTTCGTAGACCGCCTCTACGACCTTTGGCGACTTCTCGCCGTGAAGCGTGAAGACGTCGCCCTCGACGGTGCCCGGCACGGCGAGCTCCTTCTGGAAGAACTTGGCCATGAAGTAGATGTCTCTGTTGAGTCTCTTGGCTATCTGGCCGAAGTTCGGTATCACAGTCTTCCGCGGCATGTTGGTCACCTCTATCTTTGGTATCTCCGCCCTCCTCTGGGCCTTTGGCGCCACCAGCTTATACGCCCGCTCCAGAAGAGCCAAATACTCCTCATCCATCAAGCCCAAGAAGGGGGAGGTATAAAAATTAAGCTGGCTTAAACCAGTACGTGATGTAGTTCTCGCCGGGTCTCCTGTCGACCACTAGCCGCACCTTCATGCCGGGCTTCAGCGCCTTGGGATCGGCGTCTATCCAGGCCGTTACGTTGAAGCCGTCTGGCATCTTCACGATGCCCACCACATAGTCGCTGTGGTGAGAGAAGCTGGCGGGCTTCACGTTTATCACAGTCCAGGTAATCAGCTCGCCCTCTGGGCTTGTTTCGCGCCACTCCATATCCGACGTCTTGCACTTCGGGCAGTCTACCTGCGGCGGGAA
>JAEMPK010000168.1:0-2973 GCA_022759345.1 Pyrobaculum sp.
TGTTTGAATTCGTTCAGTCTTTTTTCGCAGTCTTGAAGCGCTCTTTTTTCACATTCCTGAAGCCGCTTCTCAACCTCCGTATGCGAAATGAACCACTCGATCTTCGGCTCGCCGAATACTAACTTGTTTCCTTCAACGGCGGCTTCTACGGTGATGCGTACAAGGTCTAACTTTCCGACGCCCATGGCTATCAACTTTTCAAAAATCTTCTTGTTTAGCTCTGCCGTGGCGCGCAAGATCTCCTCTCTGGTCAACACTCTGCCGAAGATGGCGAAGGCGGTGCGTCTCAGCTTGTCGGCAAATCGCGCAGCTATGACTATGCCTGTCCTTAGTTCGTATCTGCCGGGCGCCTTGAGTATGTGACCGCCGTAGAGTTCCATGTGTTCATGCGCTTTTTCTATGTCGCGTTCTATGTTTTCTTCTAGTTTCCACGCAGTTGCCATATTTACTCCTATACCTATATTTAAATAGTGATAGTGGGTCTTCGTCGTGTCTTCCTTGTCTGGCGTAGACTTGATAATCAAGACAAGGAGGGGGTTTGAAACTGTCGCGGCGTCGTATATCAAAGAGCTCCTCGGTTCCGGGGTGGAGGTGATGCCCGCCCCCTGGGGCTACCTCGGCGTAGTGTTGGTGAAGGGAGTGGACAAATGGAAAGCGGCGGAGTTGATAGCAGAGAAGGTGCCGGAGGCCGATAGAGTGTTGGTGGTGGAGGGAATTGCCAAGGCTGAGCTAGAGGATATTGTAAAAACGGCCGTGGAGGTTGCGAGGCGGTATATACAGAGTGGGGACACCTTCGCGATAAGGACGACGAGGAGAGGTAGTCATAGTTTCACGTCTATAGATGTAAACGTGAGGGCAGGCGCCGCAGTGAAGGAGGCGACAGGCGCCGAGGTGGACTTGGAGGAGCCCACAAAGCCGCTTTACATAGAGATATTTCAAGACGTTGCGGCGATCTGTGTGCCTGCCACTAAGGAGTACAGGAAGCTGAGAAGAGACAAGCCGTTGCCCCTCCAGATCTTTAGGAAGGTGGCTATAGGCCAGTTCGTCTATGAAGGAGACGAGGAGGCCGTGCGTAAAATGGGCGAGAGAATAGGCAGGGCGGTACAAACCTTTGAAGTTGGCGAGCTCACAGTTCTCCTCCACAAATCCATATCGGGCAAGACGTTAAAGACGTTTCTAGAGGCGGTTGAGGCGGGCATAGAAAGCAGATATCAGATCCAGAGCAGAAGCTACGGGCGGCCTGTGTGGAAAGTCCCCGTCTACGTCTACGAGCTTTATCAATACATTCGTAGCAGAGAAGGCGAACCCTTGGTGGTGACCGACCCCAAAGGCGACTACGTAACACACGTCAAGGAAAAACTGGCGGAGCTCTTCACCAGAGAACGTGTAAACATCTTAATCGGCGCTAGAGAGGGTGTTCCGTCAGGCGTTTTTCGTTTTGCGTCGCTTGTCGTAGATCTTGTGCCGCAAGTCACCATTGCGACAGACTTCGTAATTCCATCTCTGGCGATCGCGCTGGCTGCGGCGCTAGAAGAGACAAGCGTCTTGCCTAGGTACGTAGGCAAGCGGAGAAAACATTAAATACGTCAACGAATCTACGTCCTTGATGTCGTCGCCTGAGCAGTCTCAGCAGCAACAGCAACAACCACAGAAGCTTAGGTGGGGGCTGGCGTGGATTTACTCGTCGTCAAACAACACCATTATAACAATCACAGACTTAACCGGCGCAGAGACCGTGGCGCGCGTCAGCGGCGGCATGGTGGTCCGCGCCGACAAAGACAAGCCATCTCCATGGGCCGCCATGCAGGCGGCCTACAGGGCGGCGCAGTTGGCTCTTGCAAGGGGCATAAACGCAGTACATATAAAGGTCAGAGGGCCGGGGGGCTACGGCATGAAGGTGCCGGGCCCCGGCGCCTCGGCCGCCATCCGCGCCCTAGCGAGGTCAGGTCTTGTAATTGGGAGGATCGAGGACGTTACGCCGATACCCCACGACACAATAAGGCCGCCCAGCGGACGTAAGGGCAGAAGAGTCTAATGGAAAAGAAAGAGTGTCTTGTCGCAACATTGGATTTTTGTGGCGGACGTAATTATCCACAAGAGGTGCTCAGGGAGGTTCTGAAACAAGCTAGAATTAAGGCACGTAAACTTGTGTTAGTGAGCAAATGTGGCAAAGAACTTGATGTGCTTCCCGCAGTTAGATACATAGCCGCAGAAAATATGGACTTCCCAGTACGTCACTATCACCAGACAGAGGTGGAGAGGGCTGTGGCGTTGGAGAAGTGTACAACGTTTGAAATTATAAACCTCTAAATATACATCGACGTGATGACAAGGCATTTGTGGCAGTCGATGGCCGACGCTGGAACGGCTGATTTGTAAAGTAAATACCTCGCGGCTAGATACAGAAAAATATGCAACTCCGTAAAGGAGGAGCTAAGGCCCAACTACGTTGGGCTCGACGGCAGGTTAGAGTCGTAGAAGTCATAACCACAAAACTACGCGCCACAAAGGGCAACGCATCTACAAGGCTATATAGCACAATTACAGGAATTTAAGACGTCGACTGGCACAGTAGAGACACTTTTAAAGTGGCACCATACCCAAGATGTTGATGATAAAAGGGTAAGCGAATAATATGAGCGAGCTGAGCTACGCTGACTCTCCTATAAGCCTTTTATAGCCATAGGGCGGTGAGATTGTGGAGGCTGTGTTAAGCAAGGCGTTGCCGGATGGCCGGATAGAGTGTACGGCCTGCGCTAGGAGATGTAAGCTGAGAGAGGGACAAACAGGCTTCTGTGGCGTCAGAAGCGTAAGGGGGGGCAAGCTGTGGCTAGACGTCTACGGCCTCATTTCGGCCATAGCAGTAGATCCCATTGAGAAGAAGCCGTTGACCCACTTCTACCCAGGGGCTCTCGTGCTTTCCTTCTCCACCTTTGGTTGCAACTGGGCTTGTCAATACTGTCAAAACTTCGA
>JAEMPK010000168.1:3073-5325 GCA_022759345.1 Pyrobaculum sp.
GAGTTCCTCGACGCCGCCACTGTGGACTTCAAAGGCAACGCCGATGAGAAGTTCCTTCGGAAATATGTGCTTGTGCCAGACGCAGAGCCCATATTCGAGACGTTGACGGAGATGAAGAAACACGGCATTTGGATTGAGGTAACCGACTTGGTTGTGCCTGAGATCGGCGACGACCTGGAGAAGGCCAGGAGGCTGGTCCGCCGCGTTATAGACATATTGGGACCCGACGTGCCGATACACTTCCTCCGCTTCCACCCCGACTACAACCTGCAACACCTCCCCCCAACCCCCGTGGAGACTTTAGAGAGGCACGTGGAGGTGGCTAAGGAAGAGGGCGCCAAGTTTGCATACGTTGGCAACGTGCCCGGCCACAAGTATGAGCACACCTACTGCCCAGAATGCGGACGCGTGGTGATAAGGAGGAGGGGCTTCTCAATTCTGGAGATAAATCTGGTGGAGCGGGGCGGGGAGTACCGGTGCAAGTTCTGCGGCGCCAAGATCCCCATTAGAGGCAAGCTCATGCCGACATGGAAAGATGAGTTTCGGTTTGTTTATGTGCCTATTCAGGCATTTGCGCGGTGGGTCAGACGTGAAGTTAATAAATGAGGTGAAAGTAGGGTAGAGTGCAACGTCTTAAGAGGCTCTTCTCCACAGGTCTTGAATCCGTCAAGGAGAAGGTAAAAGACCACATAGCCCTTTCACAAGAGTCGCTTCTCATACTTCAAGGATTAATACTAAACAAATCGCTAGAGAAAAGCGACGTGGACGAAGCTGTAAGGAAGGTGACGGCTCTGGAGAGGGAAGGCGACGAGATCGTTAGAGACCTCATGGATAAGGTGACGCAAGGAGCTGTGGTGCCGACGATCGCCAACGTGGTCATGGTCATGCTAGACAACGTCGACAACGTACTCGACATGATATACTTCGCGATCAAAGAAGTCAAAAGAGGACACCACCTCTGGTCTAATGAACAGGTCTACGCGGTGGTGTCTGCAGAGGTAAAGGAGATGCTCCACCTCACAAAAACTATGCTCGAATATCTGCAGAACATGCTCAACGCAAGAAACGACGAAGAAATAAGACGCTACGCCCGCCTCATAGCCTCACTAGAGGAGGAAATAGACGAGATAAAAGAGAACATCCTCGACAAGATATACAGCATTGAGTTAAACGCCGTGGAGTTTAACCACCTAGTCTCGCTCGTCTACACCGCCGATAAAATTGCAGACAACATACAAGACGCCGCCTACCACCTAGCCACGGTGCTGGCCTCTACGTGATAGAGGATATATACGCCCCCATCCTAGCACTGCTCCTAATCTACAACAACTCCCTAGTGTTGTTAGGCCCCACTGCGTGGGGCACCGGGATGGGGCCGAAGAAAGCCTTTGCCGTCGCGGTGGTCGCCCAACTGCTCGGGGTAGCCACAAGCTCCATGTCTCCTCTGCAGATAAGCCACGCCACATTTCTCTACATAGCCGTCCTATACTTTCTACTCTCCCTGGCAAAAATAAGCCTTCCTGTGTCTGTTGTGAGCTACGCCATGTCTTCCTTTAGGCCCGAAGCTGTGGTGCTCTGGCTGACGTCGCCCGCCGCCTCGCTTGTAGCATATATATGGTGTAAACTCATAAAAAGAAGCGGCGCGCTCTCTCTGTTGTCGCTTTTCACCGTGATGTATGCCTTTGGCTACAACAACCTGGCCCTTTTCTCCCGCAACATAGTCCTCACAGCCGTAGACATAGTTGTGGGTACATACCTAGGCCTCGGCTTCTCGCGTTGGGCCGCAGACCTCGTAGCGCTTAGACAGAGAACCGCCGTGTCGATCAACCTCTCTGTCGCCATAGGCGCGCTTGTAGGTATACTGGCCAAAATCCCGATATCGTTTACCCTGGTGGCGTACTCCGCAATGCTTGTAGTGTCCTATAGCTCTACGATAAGAGTAGTGAAAATAGAGAAATTTATAAGAGCCTATCTAGGAATAGTCGCGGCTCTGCTGGCCGCCCTCATATTTCACGTTGTAGAATCACAACTTCAATTCCTGGCTTTACGAGTTTCTTAAACTCCTGGGCCTCTTTCTCAGAGGCCACAATTGAGCCGTAGTGCATCGGAATGGCGACCTTAGGCTCCACCGTGTTTACAAACTCCGCCGCCTCGCTCGGAGTCATCACGTATACGCCTGAGACAGGCACAAGCACTATGTCGGCCTTCACATCTCTGAACTCCGGCACAAAGTCGCTGTCTCCCGCGTGGAA
>JAEMPK010000159.1 GCA_022759345.1 Pyrobaculum sp.
GGGGCCGCCTACTGTGAACCTCTGGTAGAGCATGTTCAAAATCCCCAAGATGCCCGTGGCCAAGGTGAAGCCTAAGCCCACCACAGGAGGGGGCTCGCCCACTGCAAACAGTAGCGGGAACACGAAAAGCGTTGCGTACGCCGGCTCCTCCACCGCGCTGGACAACGTACCTGCGAGAAAACCGGCATAAAACCACACCAAGATATCTCCACTGACCATAAAACGCCAAAAACAGCCCCCTTAAAAATCAATAAAGACGAATCTGATAGACATATGGAGGCCATGGTCCGCTACGAGGAGTTGAGGATGGCGGTAGTGAGGCGGAGCAACCGCTGGCCGGAACCTTTTGTTCTTCCTACGACCGCTTTGCAAAGCCTCTCTGTCCCCAGTTATTTACGATAACCTAAACCTCGAGGGGAAAGCTTAAAAACTCGGTTGTTAATTAACCTTAGCGGGGCCGTAGCTCAGCCAGGCAGAGCGGCGGAGCACTTGCTAGCCGTTATAGGCTACAAGGCGCCGACGCTCCAGACCCGTAGGGCGGGGGTTCAAATCCCTCCGGCCCCACCACTTTTCATCACTCGGTGCGTAGAGCCTCTGCTGGGGTTATTGCGTATAGTCTTCTGAGGGCTGGCGCAGAGGCTAGTAGCGTCGCCGCGGTGACTACTGCGGGCGGGATCGGCGCTATCTGCGCGGTGGATACGCCGGGGGTCTCTACCGTGAGAGCTAAGGCTGTTGACGTTAAGGAGCCGGCGGCTGGGAGGGCGAAGAGCATGAGAGCCAGGGCCGCCAGGCTCCTCTTCTTGAGCCCGAGGGTTCGGAGTATGGCGAATTCCTTAAAGTGGGTGTAGTACATGGTGGTGGCGTATATGTAGACGAGGGCGGCCACGGCGGCTGTGGTCGAGAGCGCCACCAGCGCCGCCGAGCCTAGATACAGCAATAGCTGGCCCCACAGCATAGTTGCCACTCTTTACAACGGCGGCTTCGCCGAGGCGTACAACATAAACGTGACCGTTGTGTCGGCGGAGGGTTTTGCCCCTGTCACGCCAGCGCGGCAGGTGGTAAGTCGGCTGGCGCCGCAGGAAGCCTCAGTGGTTAGCTTCGGCTTCAACGCCACCGGACCCCTCGCCGGCAATGTCACTATGTATGTGGAATATGTAGATGCCTACGGCCGTAGGTACTCGGACGAGGTTGTCATCCCCGTCGCCGTCTATGCGCGGCAGCCTGAGCAACGAGGCAACTCTTCCGGGTGGGCCGGTCTTGCGGCTCTCGCCGCCGTGGCCGCCGTGTTGCTCGCGGTGGCGCTTAGGGGAGGTAGAAAGGGGAGGGGTAGAGAGGCTAGACCTGGAGGATGAACCTGGCGTCTACCACATATGCGCCTTTTCCCTCCTCCAGCGCGATGACTGGGTTTAGGTCTGCCTCTCTGATTTCTGGGTTGTCCTCCACGAGGCGGGAGAACTTGATGAGGATGTCCACGATGGCCGGGATGTCGCGCGGCGGCATCCCTCTGAAGCCGGTGAGTAGTCTGTAGGCCTTGACCTCGCGTATCATTTCTACTGCGTCTTGTTCGTCTATTGGCGCTATGCGCATTGATATGTCTTTGTAGAGCTCGGTGAATATTCCGCCGAGGCCGAAGGCCACGACGTGGCCGAATATCTCATCGTACACCGCACCGACGATGAGCTCGACGCCTTTGGGCACCATCTTTTGGATGAGGACGCCTTCAAGCTCGGCGTAGGGCACCCTCTTGACCACCTCTCTGAGCCTCCTACATGCCTCCCTGACGCCCTGTGGGTCTGCTATGCCCAGTATGACGCCTCCGACGTCTGTCTTGTGGACTATCTGCGGCGATATGATCTTGGCCGCCACCGGGTACCCTATCTGTTCCGCAGCTCTCACCGCCTCCTCCTCGTCGCGGGCCACGGCGTACTCCGGCGTCGGTATTCCGTACGCTTTTAGAAGCGCCAACGCCTCGTCTTCTCTCAGCTTGCCTCTGCCCTCCGCGACGGCCCTAGCCACTATGGGATGGGTCATAACCTCCTCTTCACCTCTCCGTATTTATACAACGCCCACAGCGCCTTCGCCGCTCTGTCAGGAGTTGGGTAGACGGGTATGCCATGGTCCTCAAGCTCCTCCTCGAACTTCTGCACCAGCTCGCTCCCGCCGAAGTTGACGACGGCTATGGGTTTGCCGTATCTCTTGCTGTCTATCACGTACTTGGCCAAGTTCTTAGTCAAGCCTGGCACCTGCATCAGCGTAACTATCAGCGCCATGTCAAAGAAGACCGTGGGGAGTAGGTTGTCAAGCACGATTTTGTAGTGCTCGTCGGTCGCGCTGCCCGTCACGTCGACCGGGTTCGAAACGGCGGCGAATGGGAGGAGCTCCCTCTTGAGCTCCCTGGCGATGCTCTCCGGCACCTCCGGCACCTCAAGTCCCAGCGCCTCAAGCGCGTCGACTGCTTGTATGCCCATGCCGCCTGAGTCGGTGACCACTAGCACCCTCCCGCCGCGCGGCGGGGGCTGGGTGGCCAGGGCCTTGGCCATGTCGAACATCT
Organism: Pyrobaculum sp.; assembly: GCA_022759345.1. Classification (GTDB taxonomy): domain Archaea; phylum Thermoproteota; class Thermoprotei; order Thermoproteales; family Thermoproteaceae; genus Pyrobaculum. Next base: position 2,552 of record JAEMPK010000159.1, read on the forward strand.
CCCTCACTGAGGAGGCCTCTATGACGCCGGCCTGTTGGAAGAGGCCGTGGTACATCTCGTAGGCGCCGGCCATGGCGGCGGTGTGGCTTTTAACTGCCCGTTGCGCGGCTTTGCCTCTACCTGCTTTGTAAGCCACGATGGGCTTCTTAGGTGCGATTTTCCTCGCAGCGTCTAGAAACCTTTTTGCCTCGCCTGGGTATTTAAAGCCCTCGATGTATACTGTGATCACCTTAACTCTGTCGTCGGCCGCGAAGGCTTCCATTAACTCCACCTCGGTGACGTCGGCTTTGTTTCCGTAGTTGGCTAAGAACCCCAGCCCCAGGCGTCGTCTAGCCGCCCAGTCCATTATGGCTGCCGCAACTGCGCCGCTTTGGCTAATTAAGGCGAGGGGGCCTGGGGGAGGTCTCCCTGCTCTGTCTGCCGGCAGGAATATTGTGTCGAAGTTAGTGTAGGCGTTGTAGATGCCGATGCAGTTGGGGCCTAGGACTCTTACGCCGTATTGTTTTGCCACGGCTTTAACCCAGTTTTCAAGTTCGGCGTTTCCCGCCTCGGCGAATCCGCTACTGATGATTATAGCAGACTTCACGCCTTTTAGCCCAGCTTCCTCAAGTATTTTAGGCACGGTGGGAGCCGGCGTGGCTATAACTACGACGTCGACTGGGTCCTTCACCTCGCTTAACGATTTGTAGAACTTAATCCGGCGGCCCCAGAGCTCGACTTCGTCGTATTTGGGATTCACTGGATACACCTCCCCCTTGAATCTAGTGACTAGGTTTTCAAGTATGACGTAGCCAACAGAGCCCGGTTTTGTGGATGCGCCAACCACAGCAACGCTCTGCGGGTCTATGAGTTTAGGGATCACGGCATTTCTATGAGATGTATATAAATATATATAGGCGCTTAGTAATTGTACGTTGAGTAAAAAAATCTAGATCCCCTACTTCACGTTGATAAGGGTGAATCTGCTCCACGCGCTGGGGGCCGAGCTGGGGTACGTGGGCGAGTACATCTTTTCGAAGGCTTTACGGGGAGCCGCCGCGCGCGGCGAGGCCGTGGCTATTCTGCTAGAAGGTCTCTACTCGGTGGACCGGGTGGAGCCGCGTGGGTCATCTCTGCCCCGGGAGAAGGAGGTCGGCGTCTTCTCTAGACATATCCTATCTAAGTGGCCTATTCATAAGTCGTGGTTTGTGCCTGTCGTCGACGACGGCGAGCCGGCGGTGTTGATAGATCCGCCGAAAGGCCTCGTTAAGTACGTGGGGAGAGACGTAGAGGGTAGCTACGCCTATCTCTTATCTCTCGGTCTCGACGAGTTGAAAAGCTACGTGTTTAAGGGCGTAAGTCCTTCTGTGCTGAAAGGCATAGAGGAGTTTACAGAAGTCGAGCTGAACGTCGCCGCCGTCCTCTACGAGAGGCTCAGAGGCGGGCCCGACTTCGTGGCGCTTGTGGTAGACACCATCCGCGAAGTAGATTTCTTGTTGGCTGAGGGCGCCGTTATTTACCACGTGGAGGTAAAAACCACAACGAATCCCACAGATGCCAAACTTAGGAAGAAGCGTATGATGCTTCAGAAGAGGCAACATGTGTTAGAGAAGCTTGGGCTGAGGCCGGCTCTGGCCGTCGTCGTCCCAAAAGAAAACTGGGAAGTGGAGGTTTGGTTTGAAAAAATTACTTCTTGATCTTCAGTATATCGCCTATCAACTTGTTGTTGGGAATTAGTATTTTGTTTCCCTCAGCGTCTCTAACTACGGTGTACATGGCGGTTATGTCCTCTACGACGCCTTCTTGACCGGCGCCGACGATCTTGTCGCCTATTTTAAACGGCCTCGCAAGCAGTAGGAAGGTGCCTGCTACCGACTGGCCTAGGACTTGTTGTGTGGCAAAGCCTATGACGAGTCCTATGAAGCCGCCGAGGGCGGCCGCGGCGGCTCCGCCAGACACGGCGCCCGCAAGCGCGGCCACTAACGCGCCGATGCCGAGTAGTTTAACGAGGTTTGCGACCGCCTTACCGGCGGTTTCGCCTTGTTTCTTAGCTACAGGATACGCTACTATGTCTGCAAATGCCTTTACAATTTGCCACCCGAAGAACAGAGTGAGGAGTATATCTACGTAGACTTTATAACCCATCACAGGGGCGTAGATGCCCTGAAGAACCTGAAATGTAGCTTGTACGGCGGCCATCACTACCACGTAGATCACTATCCATAGGGCTAATTTTCCTACCGGGTTCATGCAATGGACTTTTTAGAGTGTTTTTAAATATAGCGGTGACGCATAGAGCGCGCCACCTTTTTATACAAGGTGGGTTGGTTAAGCAAATGCGTCACATCGTTGTGCTACTCGGCGTTGGCGGCGTCGGGAAAACCACGCTTGCCTATAGACTGATGGGTCTCTCTATTAGGCCCACTGTTACGTTGCGTCCAGGCGTGTACCGTCTCTATATCGCCAATAGAGAGGTGAATCTAATCGACGTGCCGGGGCAGTACGTGGTTGAAGTCGTTCATAACTTCGCCCGGATGTGGACTTTCTACGTGGATAAGGCCGTCTATATGTACGATGTGCTTCACTACGACACGTTGAAGGCGCTTGTGGAGATACACAGCGGACTCCTGGACAGGGGGATTAAGCCATTTAAGAAGCTGGCGGTGGTAGGCAACAAGATGGACCTGGCGCGTCAATACGGCTTCCAAGTAGAGGCAGACGAGATCGCCGTAGCCGTGGGGGCCCAGGAGATTCACTACATCTCCG
>JAEMPK010000041.1 GCA_022759345.1 Pyrobaculum sp.
GGGGGTATCTATTCGTCGGCTGCGGCGGGCCACTCCTCGCCGACGGCGTAGACTACTCCTGGCGTGCCGGAGGATTTGGGGTTTTGGCGACGCCTACTGCGCCTATTAGCTGGGTGGTGTAGTCCTGGGGGCGGCGTCGTAGGGCTTGTCTGACTTTGTATCCGAGGTAGGCGAGGGCCACTGCGGCTGTGGCCAGTATCCCGGCAACGGCGTATGCGGCGGCTTGCGTCTGGTGGTAGGGCTGGTCTGCGGCAGCCATGTAGAGCGCTACGGCTAGTAGCTCGGCGCCGGTAAGGGCGAAGGCGCCGTGGCCTGTGTGCATCTCTGCGGCGATGAGGGCGGCTCCTCCGAGGGCGAGGGCGGCCCAGAGCCACTCGGCGCCTAGCTGGCCGAGGAGGTAGAGGGCGAGGGCTATCAATACGCCGCCGAGGACGCCGGCGCCTTGGAACCCGGCGGTGAGGACTTCATAGGCTATGAGGACGGCGCCTAGGGCCATGAGGGCGATGGGTATGGTGGGGTCGGAGAGGGCGTTTATGAGCTGGGCGAGGGGGTCGCGCCGGTGCTCGGCTAGGAAGGTCCACTGGGGCGGGGGCTCGGCGATTCCGAGCTCTACGGCTTCTCTGCCGGTGAGCACTCTGTTTTGCGTGACGAAGGACACGGCGACGTCGACCCGGCTGTCGTTCCACTTGGCCTGGGCCAGGCTCCTCATGCGGGCGGCGGCGTAGTTGACGACTTTGGGGTCTGGGGGCCGGGGCTCGGCGGCGCCTATCTGGGCGGTGGGGGCCATGTATATCTTGCGGGCGGCCATGGCTATGAAGGCCCCTGCCGAGACCGCCTTGGCGCCGGGGGGCACGTAGGCGTAGACCGGAGTTTCGGCGTTGATGAGCATCTCCACTATTTTGTCCATGGGGGCGAGGTAGCCGCCGTATGTGTTCAACACCACCACGAGGGGGGCGCCTCTGGCCTCTGCGTCTGCGAGGGCCTTCTGGACCAGCGAGACGGCGGTGCCGTCTATGGCGCCGTCTAGGTACACCGCCACGGCCGCCTCCGCATAGGCCAGCGCCGCGACGGCCAGCAGGGCCAGGGCGAGGGGCTTCACGTACGTCTCCTCTCCCCAGCTTATATGTGTTGGCGCTGTGGGGCCGGCTCCGCCTCAAGTCTCAGGTCTGTGGTGTATTTCCAGATTTGGACGCCGCCGACCCTGCCCATCAGATATACGGCGTCTCGCCCGAAGAGGGCTCTGTCGGCGGTTGCGTTTATGGCTGCCCTTGGGGCGAGCTTGTCGCGTACCTCCACGGCGAGGACGTAGCCGGCGCCGTACCAGCCTGCGGCGGGCACCACGGCGAGCCTCAGCTCGGGGCTGTAGGCGAAGGCGTGGTGGTCGTAGAACACCGGCGAGTAGAGACCGGTTGCTGTGATGTTGGAGATTTCTCTAGGCTGAGCGGGCTTGGAGATGCCGCCTGCGGCCAGCTGTATGGCGAGGCTCCCGCGGCCGACGTTATACCGGAGCTCCGCCTCCTCGCCGGGCAGGAGGACGTATCTCTTGTCGGTGTAGACCTCGGCCTCCGCGGCGACCGAGGCGGCGTGGGCCAGGGCGGCCGCAAGGGCGAGGAGGAGCAAAGTCACCACTCCGACACGGAGCATATTTACATTCGCGAAAGGCCGCTAGGGCGTTGCCAGAAGAGGTTCAAGTTCAACATTTCCACAAAACTCAATCTCTTTAAGCTTTTTAAAAAGGGTGAACGTTATACCGTGGATGTCGAGGTTTTGAAGCGGGCTCTGCGTGAGCTTGTGGAGAGGGAGCCGTCTTTTCTCAGAGATCTCTTTCTAGAGGCGCTGAGGTCTGACGGCCGTATTGCCGAGGCGTTGCTGGACCTCTTCACGAAGCACCCGGAGGCCAGGCTGAGGCTTGCGCAGGCGGTGGCCGAAACCATCGCCATACCACTCAACGTGGCGACGAAGGAAGACCTCAAGCAGTTAGCCACCAAGCAAGACCTAGATCAACTGAAGAAGTGGGCTGAGGAGAGATTCGTCACTAAAGAAGACTTGAAGCAGTACGCCACTAAGGAGGACATAAAACGGCTGGAGGATAAGATGGCGACTAAGGAGGATTTAAAGCGCATCGAGAACAGAATGGCCACTAAGGAGCAGATCGAGTCTATAACCGTCAGTGTGGAGGAGTCGGGGAGAGATTGGGTTCAGTACCTCCTGGAGCAGAGGGGCTACAAATGCACGGCGGAGAGGTTGCGTGTCGATTCGGAGTACGAGTTCGATATCTACTGCAACGCAGGCGCGCTCACCGCAGTCGGCGAGGCCAAGGTACGCGCTGGCGGCCGCGACGTGGAGAAGGCCTTCGAGAGGGCGCAGGAGCTGTCGCGCAGATGGCCGGAGAAGATCTCCGGCAGACTCGTCACAGTCCTCTACACGCTGTTGGCAGAGCCTTCGGCAGTGCAAAAGGCAAGGGAGCTCAAGGTTTGGCTCATTGAGAGCAGGAGGGAGGTCGTGGCACTGGAGGAGGTTCTCGGGAGAGGTCGCGGGGGTGCGTAAAGCTGGCGTGGATCGTCGGCATGCGGATGAGCCTCTTGGAAAATGTTGCTTTTCATCTGCGTCGCATCTTCTATTTGAGACGTATCCGTCGACACGTCGAGATACGTTTCAATTTACGCTGGTCAGCCGCCGTCTTTAGGAGGGACGCTTGGCTAGTCGCTGAGTGGTTTTGCGCGTGATTGCCCGCCGTGGGTCTTGAAGCTGAGGTGGGTCAAGTCGCTGGGGGAGGCGTAGTGCGACTTCGCAGTTGCTGAGGGAGGCGGTTCACGTGGGCGAGTCCCGCCGCGGCGCCAGGCGGTCTGGCGTGAAGAGGCTTCTGAAGGCGGAGGAGGGGATCAATAAGCGGCTCCGAGGTGGCTAAGCTCCTCCGGAACCTGGCGGACTACGGCTTCTTGAAGAGGTGGAGACGCCATGCCTGACCCCGTTCTCAGGAGGGCTCTGCGGGACATACAGTGTTTAATATAGCCAGTTGTTGATCCGTGGTTAAGGAGGTTAAGCAGGCCATAAGGGAGCGCATTTGGCGCGTCTTGGAGGAGAGGGACTTAGCCGCCTTCCCGAGGCCTGTCTACGGCAGGATACCCAACTTCAAGGGGGCTGAGGAGGCGTGTCGGAACCTTGCGTCCACGGAGGAGTTTAGGAGGGCCCGCCTCGTGAAGATAAACCCAGACGCGCCTCAGAGGCCGTGCCGGGAGCTGGCGCTGTCGCTGGGCAAGGCGGTGGTGATGCCGACGCCTAGGATTAGGGAGGGCTTCCTCCTGCTGGACCCAAGCCTCATCCCCCGCGGCGCCTACCGCGAGGCGTCCACAATCTCAGGCGCCTTCAAGTGGGGGCGGCCGGTGAAGCCTTGGGACCTCCCCCCGGTTGACATGGTGATCGTGGGGTCCGTGGCCGTGAACCCCAAGACCGGGAGGAGGCTGGGGAAGTCCCACGGCTACGCCGAGATCGAGTGGGGCATCCTCTCCGGCCTGGGCAAGGTGGGGGAGGAGACTCCCGTCGCCACCACGGTGCACGACGTCCAGCTGGTGGAGGACGACATACCCAGGGAGCCCTTCGACTTGCCCGTGGACATAATAGCGACGCCCACGAGGCTGATAAGAGTTGCGAGGAGGGACCCCAAGCCCAGGGGCATCTTCTGGGAGTACGTCACCGACGAGATGCTGAGGGAGATCCCCCTACTCTCCGAAGTCAAAACGTTTTTATCTATGTCGAAAAAATAGTTTATGTCTTGGAGGGTCGCGATTACAATCGCGGGGCTGGACTCTGGGGGCGGCGCCGGCATCCACGCCGACGTGAAGACCTTCGCGGCGCTGGGGGTCCACGGCGCCACGGCGCTTACCTGCGTCACGGCGCAGAACACCTACGAGGTGAGGGAGGTGCAGTGTCTCCAGCCTTCGCTTGTGAGGTCGCAGATAATGGCGGTGTGGGACGACATGGGTATAGACGCGGGGAAGACAGGGATGTTGGGCACCAAGGAGATCATCGAGGAGGTGGCGTCTACGGTGTCGAAGCTGGGGTTCCCCCTGGTGGTGGACCCCGTGATGATAGCCAAGTCGGGAGCCCCCCTCATCTCGGAGGACGCGGTTGAGGTTTTGAAGAGGAGGCTCATCCCCCTCGCCAAGGTGGTGACGCCCAACCGCCACGAGGCCGAGAAGCTGACCGGCATGAAGATCTCGGGGCTGGAGGACGCCAGGAGGGCGGCCGCCGCCATACACAAAGAGCTGGGGGCGGAGGTGGTCGTCGTCAAGGGCGGCCACCTGGAGACGCAGGAGGCTGTGGACGTGGTGTACGTCGGCGGCGTCTTCCACGAGGTCTCCACGCCCCGCCTAGACTCGAGGGCGACCCACGGCACCGGGTGCTCGTACTCTGCGGCCATTGCGGCGGGGCTGGCCAAGGGGCTGGAGCCGCTTGAGGCCATCAAGACGGCCAAGCGGCTGATATACATGGCGATTAAATACGGCGTGGCCAGGGGCAGGGGCCACTGGGCCGTCAACCCCATGGCCTGGCTGGAGATTCCGGCGGAGAGGTGGCGCGCGGTGGAGGAGATGAACGAGGCGTTGAGGCTGATCGAGGAGAACGCGGAGAAGCTCGCCAGGGCCATACCGGAGGTGCAGAGCAACCTCGGCTACGTCATCGACCTCCGCTACGCCAGAGACCGCGGCGACGTCGTTGCCGTGCCGGGGCGCATAGTGAACTACATGGGCAGGGCCAAGCCCTCCGGCCCGCCTGCCTTCGGCGCCAGCGACCACGTGGCGAGGAAGATACTCGCGGCGGCGGCGCGGGACCCCAACGTGAGGTCTGCCATGAACATCCGGCTGGACCCCGCCGTGGTGGAGCGGGCGAAGGCGCTGGGCATGTCTGTGGCGTACGTAGACAGGCGGAAGGAGCCGGAGGAGGTGAAGAAACGCGAAGGCGCCACCATGCAGTGGATAATCGAAGAGGCGTATAGACAGACCGGGGGGAAGACGCCCGACTTAATCGTGGACTTGGGCGACTGGGGCAAGGAGCCGATGATTACCGTGCTTGGGAGGAGCCCTAGGGAGGTGGTGGAGAAGGTCCTGAAGCTACTGAGCTAGCCCGTCTCTGAACTCCTCCATTTTGTATTCCCTCGGCCAACCGCAGGTCCTCTCCGTGACTTTGTTGCCGGC
>JAEMPK010000089.1 GCA_022759345.1 Pyrobaculum sp.
AGATACGTGCAGACATTGCCAGGCTAGACAGCAGAATAGACGAAACAAACAAGAGGATCGACGAGACGAACAAAAGAATAGATGAGCTGAGCAAAAGAATCGACGATACTAATAGGAGAATAGACGAAACAAACAAGAGAATAGATGCCGTGCAGACGACCCTCTTGGAGATACAGAAGATGTTGATAGAGTTTGTTAAAAGCCGCCGATAGCAATTTTAGATAGCCAGACACCTCGTGCCCCAGTATGAAGCCCTCCGGCGGAGGGATCACCTCCCCCTCCAATATGTGGAGATCTGAATGGCAGACGCCCGCCGTGGAGACTTTTACCAAGACCCCCCCTCGCCGGGAGTCGGGGTGGGAACCTCGGCGAGCTCCAACGGCTACCTCACTACCTTATATACAGCGGCTTTCAAGTCCCTTTAGAGTTTCGATGTAGTTGTGCTCAGTTTATTGATTTCGACGAGCCAAGAGAGACTTACAAGACTGCTTGACTGTCTAAACCTAGCGTAGCTCCCAGTTCTTCTGCGTAAGCAGTATGTCGAGAGATTTTTTCTCAAGCGGCCCGAGGGCTTCTCTCAACGCCTTGCAGCCGGCGGCGTCGCTTTCTTTACATTTACTATATCTTGCCAGAGCCTTCTCCGCCAACTCCTTGTTCACATTTTCGCTTCTTCTTGCGAGAGCTCTCAACACGGCTATCGTCTCTGTGACGCAGTGTATGTCGGGTCCCTCGGCTTTTTCTACTGTGCCGTCGCGTTTATGAGACACTAGATACACCGTACAGCTTTCGTGGTCGTATGACATCTCCACCTTCTCGGTCTGGTGGCTGGCCACAGCTCTCATTCCGCCTAACAGGGCCTCCTCCACATTGGCGACGTATCGGAGCAACTTCATACCCAGCTTCAACGACCTCTTGTCAAGTCTCCCTAAGAGCTTATACGCCACTTTCTTCACGTCTAGTATCTCCTCAAAAGTTAACTGGGTAGGGTCTTTCTCAAGTATTTCGTCTACTCTGTCGAGATCCTCCATAGTTAAAGGTCCAGTGGAGGCTACGTTTCTCAAAGCGCGGGCCTCGACGTCTGTGATCAACCCCTTGGAGACGAGTAGAGAGGTCAAAAATTCTATCAATACGTAATCCCGTTCTCTCTTCCTCACCAACTCCGCGTAGAGCGGAATTAGGTAGAATTCAAGCGACTTGATGAGTCTATACGTGACGAAACCCAACACCGCTACGGCAGCCGTGAGTATAGAAAACAGAATCAGCGTCGTATCCATTAAGATTAAAAATCAATGTACTATATAAATCTGTAGACTTCTATCTTAAGAGCATCGGTCATAACGCCCGTCGCCGGGCTCCGCAGATGCGCCTGGCGGCTCAATGGAATCTATACGCCCTTGCCGTACGACGGGTTGCCCACCGCTTTGGAAGTGATTTAAATATAGTTGGGAATGGACTTATCATGAGTTGGAATTTAGTTGTCGCCACGGGTTGGCGTCTGGAGCGGCTGTGTATGGAGGAGTTGTACCGCATAGGCGACATAGTGGGGCGGAAGGTAGAAGAGGTCTGGTTTACCGGCTTCGACGGCCTCCTCACGGCGAAGGTGGAAGGCGACTCGGTGGAGTTCGTGAAGATGCTTATAGAGGTGGTCAACAGCGGCTATTACATACCAAGATACGTCCTGCGGGCGACGCCGATTATGGTCGTCGTTAAGACCGACCTAGATGAAGTGCAGAGAGCAGCCGGCGAACTCGCCGAACGTCTTATAGAGCCTAACGAGACGTTTAAAATAGAGCTGAAGAAACGCGGCGTGAAGTTTGACAGGACTTCGGTGATCGAGTACGTGGCGAAGGCCGTCAACAGAAAAGTAGATTTGACGAAGCCTGACAAGGTGGTGTGGATCGAGATGTTCCCCAGCAGAACCGGCGTGTCGGTGATACGGGAGTCAGAAAACTTCTCTCTCATGCGGGCGCGCTCCGCCAGATGAAAGAGGAGTACGTCCAGGTAGGTGGGAGGAGGGTTAGGTATTTAACAGGAGGCGCTGGGAGGCCTCTAGTTCTCCTCCACGGCTGGTCTTTCAACGCAGACACGTGGGTGGAGAGCGGTATCTTCGACGCCTTTGCGGAGCGCTACGCCGTATATGCAGTCGACATGCCCTACGGCCTACGGACGAAAAGCGAGCGGTTCCGCGCCCCCCGGCCTGAGTACGCCAAATACCTACGGCAACTGCTCGATGCGTTAGGTCTTGCAGATCCGCCTCTCGTGGGGCCGAGCGCCTCCGGCGAAGTAGTTCTCTGGTATCTGGCGTATAGACTCCCCGCCAGAGCCGCCGTGGTTGTAGGCCCTGTGGGGCTTACGGCGGAGCTACTGAAGGCTCTTGAGGGCGTGGAGACCCCGGTCTTGGCCTTGTGGGGCGAGCTCGACGACGTGTCTCCGCCGGCAAACGCCCAGTTGCTACGTGGCAGGAACGTAAAGATTGTAATACTGCAGGGGGCGCGGCACGCCGCCTATTTAGACAAGCCGAGAGAGTTCGTAGAGGTTGTGTTGAAGTTTTTAGAGTCTGTCTATTGACCTAATCGCCTCGGCCAGCCTCGCCGCCTGTTTCGTCTCCTGGGGGTTGTGGGTACGTATGACGTTGGCGCCGTTGAGCGCCGCTATGGCCTCGGCCGCCACAGACGCCGGCAGGACCTCCTCAGGTCTTTCCACACCTGTTATTCTCCTTAAGAACGACTTCCGGGACACTCCGACTAGTATAGGCTTGCCGAGCGCCTTCAGCCTCTGGAGATTTGCAAGTATGTGGAGATCCCACTTCCACCAGGGCCAGTTTTCGTCGCCGTGTCTATACTCGCCCCGTACTACATACGGCTCGTCCCGTGGGGGCAGAAGCGGGAAGCCTATGCCGGGGTCTACTACTATTCTATTCGGCTCCACTCCGCATTTCTCGAAGTGGTCTATGGACTCCTTCAAGGCGTACATGACACGGTCTATGGGCTGTAGCCCTCTTTGAGGCTCTTTTTCCCTGGCCATGAGGACCACCGAGGCGCCGTGGTCGGCCACTATGCGGCACATCTCTGGGTATAGCTTGCCGCCGGTTACGTCGTTTATGACTGAGGCCCCAACCTTAAGCGCGTATTCGGCCACCTGAGGCCGGTAGGTATCTACGCTTACGGGCACTTTTACGTTTTTTACTATCTCGGGGAGGACTGCCCTTATTCTTTCCAGCTCCTTCTCAGGCGGGATCCATGTCTCGAGGTAGGGCGCGGTGGACATGGCGCCTACGTCTAAGATGTCTGCGTGTTTCTCCAGCTCCAAGGCTCTCTCCACTGCGTCGCCCAGAGCCACTGAGCCTTTGTAGAAGGACTCCGGCGAGAGGTTTAACACCGCCATTATCCTCGTGGGGTAGCCGTCGCCGACGTCGACCCAGCCCAGCTTGGCTACATTTTTTTGCATGAACTTTTTTATTCCTGTTGTAAATAAGGCTAATGCAAAGAGTTATTCGAAGCAAGACGTACATCTTTGAAGGCGAGCTACCAGAGGAGGTCTCTACACTACTGGAGAAGTGGGGAAAACTCGTAAAAAAGGGCGAAGTTGTTGCGTACACCGTGGAGTCCGGAGAGATACGCATCCGTAAGGTGGCCGAGGGGCCTACCTACACCGTGAAGAGGATCTATATAGAGCCAAGCTGTGGCTGTCTTCTTGAGCTCGACGAGAGACGAGACTTCGAGGAGAATAAAGTCGCCTACTCGATATACCGCAAGAGACTCTGCGCGCAACATCAAGCTTAAAACTGGATTCGCCGCCTTCCTCCGTGGTTAAGGTCTACGTGGAGACGTACGGCTGTTGGCTGGCTAAGGCAGATGCAGAGGTGATTAGACAAAGGCTAGGGCTCGAGAAGGTCTCCAAACTCGACGAGGCCGATCTAGTGCTCGTCTATACATGCGCGGTGAGAGAGGACGGGGAGGTGAGACAACTTGCGAGAATCAGGGAGCTGGCGGCGTCTGGCAAGGGTCTTGTGGTGGCTGGGTGCCTCGCCAGGCTTAGGCCGTATACCATAAAGTCTCTGGCGCCCGGCGCCAAGCTTCTGTACCCCGCCGAGGTGGAGGGGGGACGGGAAAGAGGGATGCGTATACTGCCGCGGCACGAGGGCGGCCTCATCTACGTCGTGCCTCTCCAAGTGGGGTGTCTCGGCAACTGCACCTTCTGCGCCACAAAGTACACAAGAGGCGGCGCCGGCTATGTAAAAAGCGCGGCGCCAGACGACGTGGTCCGCCACGTCAAGGAGGCGGTGGCTAGAGGCGCGAAGGAGATATACCTCACGGGTCAAGACGTCATCACCTACGGCTTCGACATGAGGTGGAGACGCGGCTGGACTCTGCCCGACCTCCTGGAGAGGATTCTGCGAGAGGTAGATGGCGAGTATCGGGTGAGGATAGGCATGTCCGAGCCTTGGGTCTTTGAGAAATTTGCAGACCAGCTACTGGACGTAGTTAAACGCGACGAGAGGGTCTATAGGTACTTCCACCTCCCGGTGCAGTCAGGCAGCGACCGCGTGTTGAGGGCGATGGGCAGGAGGTACACCGCAGACGAGTACCGCTCTCTCGTGCGCAAAATCAAGAGGGAACTCGGCGAATACGTCTTCATAGCGACCGACATCATCGTCGGGTTCCCCGGCGAGGACGAGGAGGACTTCGCCGAAACCGTGAAACTAGTACAAGAACTTCAGTTCGACAAGGTGCACGTGGCGCGGTTCAGCCCGAGGCCCTTCACAGAAGCCGCCGTGATGCCTCGGCAGGTCCCAGACGCGGAGAAAAAACGGAGGAGCAAAATTCTGTCTCAACTGGCTCTGAAAATTGCCCATCTGAGGAACGGGCTCAGAGTAGGGCAAAGAGACGTGGTGCTTATCGACGAGATAGACCACGGCTTAGTCATAGGGCGGACCAGCGACTACAGACAGGTGGTGGTTAAGAGAGGCGATGGCGACGGGTTGATGGGGGCCTTCATAGAGGCGACGATCGTGGCTGCAGGTCCCGTGTACCTATACGGCGAAATTAAAGAATAGTCCGCCAATGCGTTAAGCTCGCCGCGCCGTCTCCTCAAGCAACCTCTCTATGGCGTCTGTTAGTTCGAGACAGCG
>JAEMPK010000008.1 GCA_022759345.1 Pyrobaculum sp.
ACAACCCGCCCCCACTACTTCCACGACGACGCAGACAACCACAACACCGAGCACCACGACCACAGCCGTTACCACTTCGCCGACTCCCACAGCTACCGCCACTTCGCCGAGTCCTACGACCACTATGCCTTCAACGTCTACCGCGGCGCCAGAGAAGGTGTTTCATAAGTATGTAATATACATCATCAACAACGACGCCACTGCCCGCATCCAGATGTACAAGACCGGCACCGTCGACGTGGCGGATATACCTCTAGATAGGCTTAACGAGGTGGTGGGCACGAAGATGGGCAACTACATGATTGAGCTTAAGGAGGATCCCAACCTCCTCACTCTCACTATTGAATACATAGTCCTCAACGCCCATAAGGCGCCTTTCAACAACAGCCTCGTGAGGCAGGCACTGGCGTGGGCTGTGCCGTACGACGCCATACTGGGCAGAGTCTACGCCGATAGGTTTGCCAGGCTCTACAGCGTCATCCCCAAGGGCCTTCCAGGCTACACCGAAACCGGAATAATTAAGTACAGCTACAACCTCACCAAGGCGCGGGAGCTGATAAAGGAGAGCGGCATAGACCCCACCAAGTACACCATAGTGATCGACTTCAACCTCGGCAACGACCAGCGGGCCCAGACCGCCGCCCTCCTCGCCAACACCTGGGGCCAGTTGGGCTTTAAAGTTACCACAGAGCCGCTCAATTGGCCTACTCTGCTGAGTAAGACCGAGAAAGGCGACTTCGACGTCTACATCATCGGCTGGCTCCCCGACTACCTAGATCCCGACGACTACGCCAGCCCGCTCTTCTACGGCGGCACGCAGTTCAAAACTCTAAACGTGGTAGAGGCCTCTGCGGCGCAGATATCTAGTCTCCTCTCCTCGGCTAGGGTCTTCGACGTGGGCGACGCCGTGGTAGTGGTCGGCCCTAAGGGCTCCGGCGCCAACGTTGACGTGCCCTCCGGCAAGAAGATATACGTGGTGCAGTACGAGGTAGACACGGAGAAGACCAAGCCTGTGGAGCAGAGCACTGGCTTCGTTGACATCAACCCGGCGTTCTACAGAAACTACGACGTAGACGCGTTGATAGTGGCGGCGAGGACGCACTTCGACCCTGCGCTGAGGGAGGCTTTGTATAAAGCCATATCTATAGCCAGCAACAACGACCCCGCCATCATTTGGCTAGGCCAGGCGAAGTTCTTCATGCATAACTGGAATTGGGTCGAGGGACGTTATTACACTCCTCTAGAGCTTTATCGCTATGATTTGGTGTGGGAGACGCCGGATGCGCCGGTTGTAAGCATAGGCGTGAAGGACTATAAGAACGGACCTGACACCTACGTCATTGGAACAATAGGCTGGCCGCAGAGTTTCGACCCAGCCGCAAGTTACGAATCGTTTGGATGGGATATCTTTACGCAGACGGGCACGACGCTGGTGACCTTCTGGCGTGAGAACACTGAGTACGTGGTGCCTGCAGGCGCCGTGGCTTGGGCTCACGACCAGAATGGCACCACTTGGTACTTCGTCATTAGGGGCGGCATGAAGGCGTATGACCCGTGGAATAACAAGGTCTACGATATAAACGCGGTGGACGTCCTCTTCTCCATATGGAGAATCGCCAGGCTGTCTCTAGACCCCAGCTGGATGATCACCACGTATGTAGACGTAAACGCCAGCTCTGTGTTGTCCGAGGACGAGTTTAAGCAGGTCCTCGCCAAGGGCCTTGTGACTGAGTACGCCGGGAAGTCGTACGACGTGAAGAGCTGGGACGAGTTGATGAAGGTGTTTAACTACTCGGGACCCACGGCCGGCGTGGTCAAGCTGAAGCTGACTCAGCCCTACCCCGCCATCTTGTCCATCTTGGCGGCGCCCTTCACTATGACTATTTCGATGCAGTACGCGCTAGGCGACAAGTATCAACAAGCCCTAGCGGACTCCAACAACGGGAAGAACCCAGCGGCGTGGGCTAAGTACGTGATTTCAGGCGAAGACGACGCCACGCATAAACTACTCCACGAGAAGCCCATATCCACAGGCCCATACTACGTCGCCGACTACCAGCAGGACTCCTACATAGTGTTGCGCTACAACCCATACTACTGGAACGCCACCCTGTGGCAACAGCTGTACGGATTTAAACCCTAGACTTTTTTCTTCCATGTCCTCCTTTAGGAAGTTTCTCCTCAGACGTTTTCTCACCTTTATACCCACTATATTTGGTGTGGTCTTTATTACGTATTTAATAGCCTATGCCATACCGGCAGACCCCGTGAGAGCTTGGGCTGGGGGCGAGAAGGCGAAGCCGGAGGTCATCGAAAAAGTAAAACAGTACTACTACTTCGACAGGCCTTGGTACGAGCAGTTCTACTACTTCCTTGTTAGGCTTTTTGAGGGGACTCTCATAAGTCCGAGGACTGGCAACAACGTCTTCGCAGATGTGGCGGCGCGGTTCTCTGTCACGTTTCAATTGACGCTGTTTTCTATATTTTTCTCGGTGGCCATAGGACTTCCGCTGGGGTTGATCGCCGCCTATAAGAGAGATACGAAAATAGACACTGCTGTCAGAATCTTCGCCTTGATTGGGGTCTCCATGCCCGCCTTCCTGCTGGCGTATCTCTTCATACTTCTCTTCTTTGTCCAGTTTAGAGCCATAACACTAGCCGGGGTGCCCACTTCTAAAGTCACGATAACCGGCGTCCCGCTGATAGACGCCTTGATCACCGGCGACTTTGAAAACTTGGCGCAAATAGTGGCGAGGTACTGGTTGCCTGGATTCGTGCTGGGGTTCGCAGGCGCCGGAATCATAGCGAGGTTTGTCAGAAACTCCACGGTGGAGGCGTTGGGGGCCGATTTCGTGGAGTATCTACACGCGAAGGGCCTGCCAGTGGGGTGGGTGAGGAGGCACGTGTTTAAGAACTCCCTCGTCCCAATAGTGACAATTATAGGCCTAGAGTTCGGCGCATCGTTGAGCGGCGCCCCCATCACTGAGACCATTTTCGGCCTGCCCGGCCTGGGGTATTACGCCGTGCAGTCTATATATTACCTCGACTTCCCGGCGATTATAGCCACCACATTTGTCTTCGCCATAATATATGTGGTGACAAATTTTGTGGTAGATGTGCTGTACGCCTTCATAGACCCCAGGGTGAGGTATTAACATGATTTTGGACAAGGCCGCTGACGGTCTCCTTTGGCTTTTGGTGAAGTTAATCACGTTGATAAGACGGGATTGGTACGCCAAGAACAAGGCACGGGTGGAGGAGTGGCGCCTCACTCTTTATGCCCTCAACAGGTCTCCCACGGGCGTCATCGGCCTCTTTCTTTCGTTGGGTTTCGTGGTTGTAGGCGTCGTGGGACCCCTCGTGGCTCCGTATAGTTACAACCAATTCCTCTATTTGGAACGTCCTGAGCTCTACTTGACGCCGCCGGGGGAGTACGGCATGCCCCTCGGCACGGATATATACGGGAGAGACGTCCTCAGCCTCATGTTATACGGCGCCCGGGTGTCGCTTGTAATATCCGTGATAACCATCGCCTTGGGGGTCCCCCTCGGCATTTTACTTGGCCTACTTGCTGGCTACTACGGCGGAAAGATAGACGAAGCAATTATGAGAATTACAGATATCTTCTTGGCGTTTCCCGCCTTAGTGCTGGCGTTGGCACTGGCGGCAACCTTGCCGCAGCGCATCCGGGAGTTTCTCATAGATCAACCCATGTTCGCCTCCTTCATGGCGGCCATCTTCGGCGTGAGCGCGGAAGACGCCATACATCTCGCGCCGCTGATCTCGATCTTCACCGCCTTAATTATAGTGTGGTGGCCCTCATACGCCCGGGTAGTCCGCGGCATGGTGCTGGTGGAGAAGGAGAAGACCTACGTGGAGGCGGCCAGGGCGCTGGGGTTCTCCACCTGGCGCATAATGACGCGGCACATACTGCCCAATATAATGTCGCCGATCATCGTCTTGGCGACCTTCGACTTCGCCACGGTGAACCTCCTCGCGGCGGGCCTCAGCTTCTTGGGCCTCGGCGCCCAGCCCCCCATCGTCGACTGGGGCTCTTTAATAAACATGGGCGGGAGCCGCTTCCCCACGGCGTGGTGGCTGGTGTTATTTCCAGGCGTCGCCATATTCCTAACGGCGCTTGGGTGGAATCTGCTGGGGGACGCCTTGAGGGACGTCTTCGACCCCAAGTTCAGGAGGAGGATAGAGTTCAGGGTATGAAGATCCTAGAGGTCCGCAACTTGACGGTCTATTTCTACACCTACGCAGGCGTTGTGAAGGCGGTGGAGAACGTCTCCTTCGACCTCTACCGGGGCGAGGTGTTGGCGATAGTGGGCGAGACGGGTAGCGGCAAGAGCGTCACGACCCGCGCCATCACGAGGCTGATTCAGCCGCCGGGCAAGATAATCTCCGGCTCAGTCATCTACCGACGCGACGGCGAGGAGGTAGACCTGTTGAAGTTGCCGGAGGAAGAGCTCCGTAGAATCCGGGGTTCAGAAATTGCGTATGTGTTTCAAGACCCATCCTCGGCCCTCGACCCGCTGTACACAGTGGGGTATCAAATAGGCGAGACCATGGCGGCGCATAGAGGCGGTAAGATAAAACAGTACCTCTCAGAGGCCGTGAACTTGCTCCGCATGGTCTTGATCCCAGACCCGGAGAGCAGGTCGAGGGCTTTCCCGCATCAGCTCTCCGGCGGGATGAAGCAGAGGTCTGTCATAGCCATGGCGATTAGCAACAAGCCGCGTATATTGATCGCAGACGAGCCCACCACAGCCGTCGACGTGACGGTGCAGGCCCAGATACTGCACCTATTTAAACAGCTAAAGGAGCAGTTAGGCATGTCTATAATCTTCATTACGCACAACATGGGTCTGGTGGCCGAGTTTGCCGACAGAGTCGCCGTCATGTACGGCGGGAAGATCGTAGAGGAGGCCCCGGTGGAGGAGCTTTTCCAAAACCCTAAGCACCCCTACACACAGGGGCTTCTAAACGCAGTGATAAACCCGCTTAATCCCCAGGAAAGACTCAAGCCGATACCCGGCACCATACCGAACTTAATCAACCCGCCTGCCGGCTGCCGCTTCCACCCCCGCTGTCCGTACG
>JAEMPK010000196.1 GCA_022759345.1 Pyrobaculum sp.
TGCCGAGCGCAAGCGCTGTTTTGCCCGTGCCAGGCGGACCTACAATCAAGACGCCTTTACCTGCAAATTTGCCTTCTTTAATCATCTTTACGACGATATAAGCCGCCTCCCTTGCCTCCACTTGGCCTACGAAACCGTCTGCGACAAATTCCACCTTTCCATTCCTTACACCGAGACCTCTTATATGGCTATGGGCGGCGAAGCGTTCCACTTGTGGTTTAACCTCCTCTATCTTTACGGCTGCCATATCCGCCTTTCTGTATCCATTTAAAAAATTTTAAGACGACCTAAAAATATACGCATGAGAAGCAGAGAGGTGGCGTACTTACAGTTGCTGGCTATTCTATACAACTCTAACACTCCGCGGGGCAGGAAGAACTTAGCCGAAGAGTTGAAAATCGGAGAAGGCGTTGTGAGGACTTTATTAGAGGGCGGCAGAGACTTAGGTCACGTCGCCGTATTGAGAGGCGGCGTCAAAATCACCAGCGCTGGGCAAACGTTCTTGGAGGATACGTTAAACCTCTGCGGAATCGTAGGTATATTCCCAGTAGATGAAGCCAAAAGACTGCTATGCGGCAAGAGGTGTATTGTGTATCTACTAGAGGAGTTGGTAGCAGATGTGGTTGCCATGCGCGACAGCTTAGTAAGACTAGGAGCATGTGGAGCTTTGATAATTGAACGTAGAGGAGACACCTTCCTACTCCCCCCTTTAGAAGATCCCCTGGAGAAATACGACGCCTCACTGGCCAAGACCTTAAGAACATACGTAAGGCAAGCTACGACGGCAGTCGTCGTATGCGGCGAGACGTTCTCAGACGCGCTTGGGCTAATACAAATAAAATGCTCCAAGGTCCTCAACGTATGATGATGAAGGAAACCCGATGGATTTGTGACAGGCGGCATCCTATCTGACTATTTCACGAATTTGATTACTCGAATAATCAAACATAAACAATAATTAGGAACTTAGCTCTTCTAGTACATGAGTGAGCAGACTGTACAAATAAAGACCTCAGGAAAAATACTACAGTCACCGTGCGGGCCGATTATACATGGTTTAGAGGACGTCTTGATAAAAAACACGTCTATCAGCGACATTGACGGAGAAAAAGGTATTTTGTGGTACAGAGGGTACAGAATAGAGGATTTGGCGCGTAACTCCACCTACGAAGAGGTCTCCTACTTGATCCTATATGGCAAGCTCCCAAACAGGAAGGAGCTCGACGAGTTTACCGAGCGGCTAAAGATGCATAGAGATCTTCACCCATCGACAGTGGAGGTGATTAAGAGCTTGGCCAAGGCGCATCCAATGTTTGCAATTGAGGCGGCTGTGGCGGCGGAGGGCGCCTTCGACGAAGATAACTTGAAGCTTGCTGAGGCGCTAAGAGTGGGTAGGTACAAGGCCGAGGAGAAAGAGCTCGCCTATAGAGTCGCTGAGAAGCTTGTGGCAAAGATGCCAACTATAGTGGCATACCACTACAGATTCTCCCGCGGACTTGACATCGTCAAACCCAGGCGCGACTTGTCTCATGCAGCCAACTTCCTCTACATGATGTTTGGAAAGGAGCCAGACCCGCTGGCTGCAAGGGGTATAGATCTCTATCTAATTCTTCACGCCGATCACGAGGTGCCTGCAAGCACATTTACGGCGCACGTCGTGGCGTCTACCCTCAGCGACATGTACTCTGCGGTGGCTGCCGCAGTGGGGGCACTGAAGGGGCCTCTACACGGTGGGGCTAACGAAATGGCAGTGAGAAACTACCTAGAAATTGGCGACCCCTCTAAAGCAAAAGAGCTGGTAGAGGCAGCTACTAAGCCCGGCGGGCCAAAGCTCATGGGCGTTGGGCATAGAGTATACAAGGCGTACGATCCAAGAGCGAAGATCTTTAAAGAGTTTTCCCAAGATTATGTAAATAAGTTCGGCGACCCGAAGAACCTATATGCGATAGCCAGCGCCATTGAGCAGGAAATACTTAGTCACCCCTACTTCCAGCAAAGGAAACTCTACCCCAACGTAGACTTTTGGTCAGGCATAGCGTTTTACTACATGGGCGTCCCGTATGAGTACTTCACGCCGATATTCGCAGTGTCGAGAGTTGTTGGTTGGGTTGCTCATATTTTGGAGTATTGGGAGATCAACAGGATATTTAGGCCGCGTGCATGTTACATAGGCCCGCACGACCTGCAATACGTGCCGATTGAGAGGAGGTAAAAATTACTCAATAATTTTTTCTTTCATTAAGAGTTCTAGAGTCTTTATACTCTTTTCAATTATCGAGCGGGCATCTTCTAGCTCCTCTTTATAAGACCTTGGTATTCTTGCAACGCCCTGCGCAGAGGCGGTTGCGGCGACGGCTGCGGCCTCTCTTACGTATACTTCCCACTCCGTCATCTTAGGGATTATGTACTCTTCGTGTATGCCCTTCTCCTCGGCGAACTTTGCCACCTCCTCAGCCGCAGCCAACAACATCTCGTCGGTCACCGTAGTTGCACGTACATCTAAGGCCCCTCTAAAAACGGCTGGGAAGATTAAGGAGTTATTCACTTGATTGGGGAAGTCGCTTCTGCCAGTGGCTACGATCTTCGCGCCTGCCTCCTTAGCCTCCCAAGGCCAGATCTCGGGGACAGGATTCGCAAGAGCGAAAACAATCGCATCCTTATTCATACTGGCGACCCACTCTTTCTTAATCACGCCGGGGCCTGGTCTAGAGGCGGCTATTACGACATCAACGCCTTTCATGGCCTCCGGGATGCCGCCCTTACGCCTTTCGGCGTTTGTCTCAATGGCGTATTTGTACTTCCAGGGATTCTCGACCATCATTCTGTCTATGTCGTCTCGCTCAGGATGTAGTATGCCTTTGCTATCTACAAGGATGAGATTGCCTGGCTTGGCGCCGTATTTAATCAACACTCTTGCGGTATATATGTTGGAGGCCCCCGCGCCTATTAAAGCTATAGACACATCGCTAATCTTCTTGCCAACGAGCTTAAGGGCGTTGATTAAACCTGCAAGAGTCGCAGTTGCCGTGCCTTGCTGATCATCGTGCCACACAGGAATTTTCATCTCTTCTCTCAACCTCTCAAGCAAGTAGAAACACTTAGGCGATTCTATATCCTCGAGATTGACGCCTCCTAGTGCGGGTTCTAGCGCCTTAACTACAAATATGAATTCATCGGGCGTCTTCACCTTAATTGGAATAGGAATCGCGTCGACACCACCTAGATATTTGAAGATAAGCGACTTGCCTTCCATCACAGGATAAGCCGCCTCAGGTCCAATATTCCCAAGCCCAAGCACTCTTGTGCCATCAGTTATGACCCCTACGATGTTCCACCGCGAGGTGAGTTGAAACGCCAACTCCGGCTCTTTGTGTATGCGTCTAGACACCTCTGCAATACCTGGCGTATAGTATACGGCAAAGTCCTCCATTGACCTAATGGGGACCTTTGGAAGAACTGAGATTTTGCCGCCGTATTTTTTGTGGATTTCGACCGCAAGCTGATACCACTTTTCTGTCACGCAACTAGTAAAGAATATATAATTAAATATTTCGAAATACGTGGAAAAGAAAAATAGACAAATCACTATTAAAATAAAGATATATAGAAATAAAAGAAATTTAAGAAAGAGATACATATTAATTAAGACTAGAAAATATAGAAGATCAATATTAAAAGCTCTTCCTCGGAGTAAGGTAAAGATTTACATAAGCAGATTTCTCTCATTAAAAGACATTAAAAAAATAAAAATATTAGAAATCATAGGCACAAAGATAAAAATTGACAAAAACCTAAGCGGCGCAGGGTGGTTATATTTTCCTTCTCATAAATTAGCGCTTGGCGTTGTGTTATTAGGTAAAGCGGGTATAGTAGCGAGCGCACAAATACCCGCACGTAAGGCATATTTCATTCCGCTTAACGTTCCGATTCTGCAACTACTAGACGTCGAGATAAGAGATTTCTTTTAGTCAGCTACCTTGGCCCGCTCATCCATCGCTCCGGAAACCTCTCAATCACTCATCAGGTCTCGAGTTGGGGCTATTTAAATCAGTTCGGTGTCTTCTAACGCCTTTTTGGCGGCTTCTTTGCTTAGCCCGTCGCCGAGTATTGTGTAGCGATCTGGGCGTATTGTGTGTGCGGTGACGAGCGCGTCGATCGCCACGTCGGGGTCTATGCCGGCTTGTCTAAGCGTGGTTGGCAACCCAACTGTCTCAGCGAGTTTTTTGATTCTGCGCCAGTTTATGCCGTGGAGATACGCCATTATTATGGTGCCCAAGGTCACCAACTCTCCATGTATTGCCTCGTTTTCTCCGATTCTGGCCTCTACGGCGTGGGCAAAGAGGTGTTCAGAGCCGCTACACGGCCGCGACGACCCTGCTATGCCCATGGCCACGCCGCATCCTATAAGCGCCTTGACGAGCACTCTGACGTCTTCTTCACGTACGAAGTTTTTTATCCGTGCAGAGTTTGTGGCTACTATCTTGTAGCTCGTGAGGGAGAGATGCGCCGCATATTCGCTGTACGGCTCTCCTTTCAGCCTATGTGCAAGTTGCCAATCCCGCACGGCAACTATCTTGCCTAATAAATCGCCGACCCCAGCCTTTAACAAACGCGAGGGTGCGCTCATGATCACCGACGTGTCTGCTATAATAGCTAAGGGAGACGCTACGATCTTCCCATATCTTGCCATTCTCTGAGTAAGCATATATGAGACGAAGGGAGAGGCTATACCGTCGTGACTAGCCGATGTGGGTATAACTACGAGTGGTTTTTTATGTATGTAGGAGTAGACTTTCGCCACATCTATAGGTCTTCCTCCGCCGATTCCGAGTACAAGCTCGGCACTAGGCTTGTCGTAATCTACCTCGTCGTATTTCAAAATCTCTACAGTGCGCTCAGCGAGGACGTCTGCAACTGCTTTGGCGTATCGTAGCGTTGCGGACCTACCCGTTATTATTAAGATCTTCTCTGCCCTCAGAGTCGCAACGACTTGTGGCGTTTTAGTCAACGCGCCTGGTCCAAAAATTACTGTACGGGGAATTTCAAAACTTTCAAGTTG
>JAEMPK010000085.1 GCA_022759345.1 Pyrobaculum sp.
GAGTGCGTAATGTTGGCTCTTGAAGAGAGTCGGTGGCGGAGATGGCTAGAGCAGTGGCTTGCCGAGGGTCAGAAGAAGATTGTGCTGGCCGCTGAGAATGCTGAACATCTCTACGAGCTTCATAAAAAGGCGAAGGAGTTGGACCTCCCAACCGCCGTGGTGGTCGACGCGGGGCTCACCGAGGTCCCCCCAGGCACGTCTACGGCTCTCTGCGTGGGGCCTGCGCCTGACGAGCTGGTGGACAAGGTGACGGGCACGCTTAAGCTTTATAGGTAAAGTATAAATAGGGCGGGGTGTTGGCGCTTGTGAAGTTGCTATATGTCTACTCCGGCTTCTCCCTTGGAGTGGCCATATATTTCCTTTATCTGACGGTTGCTGGTCTAAGAACGCCGGACCTCTCGATAGGTGCAACACGGATTAACCTCTTTGACGTGGTAGTGGCGGCTTTTGTGATATTCTCTCTATATGTGGTGTATAAGCTCACACAGAGACGTAGTTGAGGTAGTCCCCCTCTCCCACCTTCCTTCTAACCTCTTCAATAGAGGTGAAAGGCCGCCCGCGTAGTACAGCATCGAGCTTCTCTTTGCTGAGGCCTGGAAGACGACGGAGGAGTCTTTTTTCCGATTTATTTATGTCTAGGGGGTAGGGCAGGGCTAAGACGCTTCGGGAGCCGTGGTCTACTACAACTACGTCGATGTACCGCTCCAACTCTAGGCGGGACGGTATATAGACAAGCAGGGGGTAAGACCCCACTTGTCTGGCGTAAGTCCCGTTGTAGAAGTGCGCCTCGGTGTATACCTCTCTCAAGATGGTGCCAGTCGGCACTATCCGTCTCAGCATTTCTCTGTCGAAAACCTCTCTAACCCACTTCTTAAACTGGAGGAATCTGGTCTTGTGTTGTCTAAGCCTTGCGGTGAGCTTCTTGGCCTTTGGCCAGAGGCGGGTTGTGGGGAAGATCAAGACTTGTCTAATGTTGACTCTCCTTACCAGAAGCCCTCTCTCCAGCACCTTCTGTAGAAACTCTATGTTGAGGCGGTAGGTCTCAGCGGTCTCGCCCGGTAGCCCAGCTACGAAGTTTATCCCGGCGAGGAGGTACGGCATCCCGTTGTAGCCGCGTACAGAGCCGTATTTCGTAAAGAGCTCAATTGCCTCCAGCGCCTCTTCGGGCTCTGTCTTGAGGTTGTTTATCTTGACGACGCGGGGATCAGCCGTCTCTACGCCCATGGCGGCCACGTTGCCGGGCGTGCCGTATTTGACGAGTAGCTTAGTGATCTCGACAGATTCCGTCTTCCATCTGGCGACGGTGCCTGGGTTTACGTTGTCTATGTGCAACGTCTTGAGCTCAGGCGCGGCGTTTCTAATGCCCACCAGAAGCCGCTCTATGGCGGCGGGGTTGGGCCTGGGGAAGTCCTCCTTGCCTACGTCGTGGGCCATATACGTGTAGAAATCTGCCTGTCTCCCAAGTCTAAAATGGCGAACCCCCGCCGCGTATAGAGCCTCCACCTCCCTGACCACGCCCTCTACGGGCCTGGTGACTACGGGTCCGTAGCCTACCGTGGTGCAGAAGGAGCAACCGCCGGACACATACCGGGGACAGGAGCGGTATGTCTCAAGTTCTACTATGAGGTTCTTTCCATAGTTGGGGTGTTGCACGACGATTCTGGCCCCCAGTTGCGCGAATTCATCTACTAGTCTAAAGTCTTTGTGGACCTCAGACGGCGTTGCCTTCTCTAAGCCCTCTGTCAATAGCCTATACACAACTAGATCTACGTCGCCTGTAACGACTAGGTCGTAGTATCTGCGGAATTTGTTAGATGGCACCGCCACCGTGCCGCCCTCTATGCCGTAGCCGAACTTGGCCACTGGCCCTCCCAACACCTTTACCGGCCCCTCCACTCTCCCTATGTCGAAAATCTCATCGATGTGTATCGGGGTGCCTCCTAGGTATTTCCCGGGGGTTGTGATACCAGCAATTACGACTACTAAGTCGTGTTGGGCAAGTAGCTTAAGCGAGGTAGACCAGTCGTTTCTTAGTTGGTCTATAGTGAAGTAGTGTACCTCATCTATACCCGCTTTAGCCGCCGCGCCGGCGACGTATCTAGCGTAGACGTCTAGGTAGGGAGGCACCCCGAGGCCTGCGGGTTCGTCTGTGTAGCCGTCGACTATGACCACGCGCACATTTCCCTCGTAACGTGGTTAAAAATAGTTTTTAAACGTCCTTTTTATAGTTGCTGATGGTTAAGATTCCGTTCTGCGAATTCTGCGTAAAGACGCGTGTATTGTGTCAGAAGTGTCAGTCGCTAATAGACAGCGGCAGATACAGCTGGCTCGACGTAGAGGTTTCAGACGCGTTGTTGAAGGTGGAGCGTAAAATCAACTTGGCCGATGTGGAATATGTAAAGTCTTATGAGGTAGACGATTTCATAATTATACTAATGAGGAACACGAAGAGAATTCCGCGCGGCGCCTTCGTGCAACTTGAGAAAGAGCTTTCTTCTATCCTCGGCAAAAACGTAAGGGTTGTTGAACACGGAAGCGTCAACGAGGTGATTGCCCAGTTGGTGTCGCCTGCTAAGCTACTGACTATATCAACGTCGTGGTTGCCTGACGGCACCACTGAGACCGTGGTAAAGATCCCGTCAAGAGAGTTGAGGCGGCTACCTATTAAGCCCGAGAGACTTCAGGCCGTTATAAGCCAGATTTCAGGCGCCAACGTTAAGGTTGAGCTGGTTAAAGAGAAAGAGCTGAGGGCGTAAACACATTTTTTATCATGTTTTCCATCTTGCGTGTATCCCAAAAAGACCCATTGGACTGTTGAAATAACCCCTGAGCTCCATGGCAGGGAGGTTGTGGTGGCTGGATGGGTCTGGGAGCTGAGAGATTTGGGTAAGATCAAGTTTTTAGTTCTGCGCGACAGAGAGGGGTTTGTCCAGATTACTTTAAAAGCGGGGAAGACTCCCGACCAGATCTTCAAGACGTTTAGTGAGCTGGGCAGGGAGGACGTGGTGGTGGTGAGAGGGGTCGTGGAGGCTAGCAAGATCGCAAAGAGGGGTGTGGAGATATTCCCCTTAGAGCTTT
Organism: Pyrobaculum sp.; assembly: GCA_022759345.1. Taxonomy (GTDB): domain Archaea; phylum Thermoproteota; class Thermoprotei; order Thermoproteales; family Thermoproteaceae; genus Pyrobaculum. The sequence continues at coordinate 3,079 of JAEMPK010000085.1, forward strand.
GGGTCTTAAACAAGGCGAAGCCTCTTCCGCTTGACATTTGGTCCGAGACCGCTGACCTCGCCACAAGGCTTAGATGGCGTTCAGTAGACCTAAAGAGGCCGCGTAACTTGGCTGTGTTTTCTCTGGCGTCGAGAATTCTGAAAGAGATGCGTAATGCGTTGGACGAGGAGAGGTTCGTAGAGGTCTTCACTCCTAAGATAATCGTGACGAGCACCGAGGGCGGCGCCGAGCTCTTCCCAGTGCTCTACTTCGAGAGAGTTGCATACCTCTCTCAAAGTCCTCAGCTGTACAAGGAGCAACTCACTGCGTCTCTCGAGAGAGTTTTTGAAATAGGCCCCGCCTACAGGGCGGAGAAACACAACACCGATTACCACCTCAACGAGTTCATATCTGTAGACGCAGAGGCGGCGTTTATGGACTACAACGACATCATGAACATCTTAGAGAAAATGATGAGACGCATCGTCGCTGTTGTGTCGGAAGAAGGCGGGAAACTTGCAGAGGTGGGGATAACGCCGGCGGTTACAGAGTTGCAGAAGATCCCGAGAGTTGAATACGATGAGGCGATCGACAAACTTAGGCAGTTAGGCTACGCTGTGAACTGGGGCGACGACCTCTCGGTGGAGATGCAGAAGGCGTTGATGAAGTTCTACGGCCCCGTATACTTCATAGTGAATTTCCCCGCGATGCTTAGACCTTTCTACACCAAGCGTAGAGAAGGCGATAGAAGCGAATCCTACGACCTCATAATCAACGGCATAGAGATAGCGTCGGGAGCCACGAGGATACATAGACGCGACGAGTTAGAGGAAGAAATGAAGAGGAGAGGTCTAGACCCCAGACTCTTCGAAAGCCACCTAGCCATATTTGACTACGGCATGCCGCCGCACGCGGGGTTCGGCTTAGGATTTAACCGCCTGGTAGCCGCTTTATTGAACCTAGATAATGTTAGACACGCCACACTTTACCCCCGCGACCGTTACAGAGTCGAGCCCTAGCCCTCTCGCATCGGCACAAATAAGACGTAGGTAACCGCCCGCTTCTCTATTTTCTCCCCCCTCTTGACTAGCCTATAGAGGACTTGGCCGCCGTCTTCCTCTACCGGTATCACTAAGACGCCGCCGTCTCTCAATTGATCGACCAAGGGGCGTGGAATCGCGGCGGTAGCCGCCGTGACGATTATCGCATCAAATGGCGCATGCCGCCCTAAGCCCCACCTCCCGTCGCCGTGAAAGACCTCCACCACGCCCCAGTAGCCCAGCCGCTCTATATTCTGCGCCGCGTAGACCGCAAGCTCCTTCACTATCTCGATGGTGTATACCTTGCCCCTACGTTCAATCGCCTCCGCGCACACCGCCGCGTGATAGCCCGAGCCAGTCCCCACCTCTAAGATCCTCATTCCAGGTCTAGGCTCGACTAGTTCACACATCATGGCCACCATGTGGGGAGCCGAAATCGTGGCGCCCGCGAAAAGAGGCAAGGGCCTGTCTTCATACGCCATCATCCTGTACTCCGGCATGACGAACTCCTCTCGTGGCACGGAAAGTAGGGCTTTTCTCACTCTCTCGCTTTTTATAATCCCCTCACGAGTCAGCTCGTCGACTAGCCGAGTCGCCATGTTAGAAGAAGGAGTCTAGAGAGGAGGTCTTCAGCTTCCCCAGCGCCCTCTGTAGCCTTTCAAGTGCTTTCTGCACTCTCTCCTCACTGAAGTCGTGTTCGCCGACTAAGAAATCTACAAGCGCGTGTTCATCAGGTTTTCTGAACTCCACGGAGTAATCATCTGTCACTGGAGGATTTAGGAAAAATCTCTTAATCTCTAGCGGATTCACCGGGAAAGAGACACCCTTAAGAACGGTCTCTAGCATCTTCTCCAGCGATCCGAACTCCCACACCATCTTCAGCGCCTTCTGCGGCCCT
>JAEMPK010000083.1 GCA_022759345.1 Pyrobaculum sp.
TATAGGACTTGTCCAGGGGGTAGACGCAGCCGTGGGGGTCCCAAAACTCCTCGGCGGGCATGCCCTCTATCTTCACGCCGGGGCAGTAAACCACGTCTTTATCTATAAGCACCGTGTAGTAAAACTCAGGCACGCCAATGGCCACGTCCCAGGGCGGGTTGTCGCGATTCCGCACCAGCTCGTTTACCATCTCCACGGCGCCTCCCAGCGGCACGAAGGTGGCGTTCACCCCGTACCTCCGGCTGAACTCCAGGGCAAGGGCCTTGCCCAAGTCGCTTATCCCCGCAGGCCCCACAATGACCAGCCTCTTTGTGGCGGTCTGTTGAAAAGCCTGCAAGGCGAGGATCACGGCCAACACGACGGCCACGGCGACCACAGCCGCCAATAAAGTCCTTATAGACATGAGAGAATAAAGTTTTCTATTTTTAAACATTAAAAAGCCCAAGAAGGAAGAAAAACGTGATGAAACGGCCGTGACTCGACCAGTGAAGACGTGTTTCTAAACTGAGTTTAGAACGTCTCGACGAAGTCCGTCGGCTTCGGGATATCCTCCTTCAGCCCCTTCTTCTTCCTCAGCTGCTTCACAAGGTCGACCAGCATAGACTCGGGGACGGGCGCCCAGCGGGAGAACTGCATAGACCAGAAGATCTTGCCGGCGGCGGCGGCGCGGAGCTCGTCGCTTATTGTGAAGGACTCCAACACCGGAAGCTCAGCCCTCAAGAAGGCCATATACTCCTGTTGCGTCATGTCGAGGACTTTACCCCTGTGTTTATTAAGCACCGACGTCACGGCGCCGATGTAGTCGGGAGCCACCTTTATGTCCAGCTTCATCAAGGGCTCCAGGATAGTAGGCCTGGCGGACAGCACAGCGGCGAAGATGGCGTTCTTCGCGGCTGGCATGATCTGGGCGGGTCCGCGGTGGGCCGGGTCCTCGTGCACCACGGCGTCTGTCAACACCACCTTCACGCCTCTCATGGGCTCCTGCGCCAGCGGGCCGGCCTCAACCGCCCACCTAAAGCCCTGCACTATGTAGTCCCGGATCTCGCGGAGGTACTGGATGCCGGAGGTCTTGTCCACAATGATGTTGAAATACCTGTCGTCGATGGCCCAGATGCCCCTCGCCTCGTCTGCGTCCCAGCCGGCCTTCTCCCTGAGGATCTTAGCCCTCTCCCTCGGGTCTTGATCCTCGGTGATCTCCTTCAAGGCGATGAGCTCGATGGTGGTCTCGTCGAGAGGCTCCACGTAGATGTAGAGACGGTTGTGCTTATTCGGCGACTTGCCCTCCCACACCTGGGACCTCTCCCTAACCGTCTCTCTGAAGCGGATGAGCGGCGGCGACACGGTGAACTCAGTCTTAGTGCGCTCCTTGAGTAGCCAGGTGGCGATCTCTAGGTGCAGAGTACCCACGCCTGAGAGGAGGATCTGGCCAGTCTCCTGGTCGATCTTGAGGTCAAGCGTCGGGTCCTCGATGACGAGGTCTTTAAGCGCCTCCACAAGCCTGGCAAGCTCAGCCGGGTTCTTCGGCTCGATGGCGACGGTCACCACGGGCTCGGAGATGTACCTCATCTTCTCGAACGGCGGGATGTCGGCATACTTCGGGTCTACCAGTGTGTCGCCGGCCCTCGCCTCGTCGACGCCCATCAACGCCACTATGTTGCCAGCCGGCATATAGGGCACTATAATCCTCGTGGGACCCATGTAGATGTAGGTCTGCAGAACCTTCTTCTTCATCTTCCGCCCGATGATGTATATCTCGTCGCCCTCTCTAATCGTCCCAGAGAAGACGCGGCCCGTGGCGATTAAGCCGGCGTGGGGGTCCTTGTTGACCTTGCTGACGGCCACGATGGTGGGTCCGTTGGGGTCGGCCTCGAGGAGCGCCTTGCCGACCTCGCTGTTTAAATCGCCGCGCCAAAGCCGCGGGATTCTGTACCTCTGGGCCACGTTGGGCGGCGGCACGTGTTCGATGATCATGGTCAACAACGTCTTATACAACGGAAACTCCTGTGCCAACTTGTCCACATACCCCTTCTCGTAGGCGTCTACAATATTGCTAAACTTGAGCCCCGCCTTCTGCGCCATGGGGATGGTGATGCCCCACTTGTGAAGCGCGGAGCCGAGGGCCACCTGGCCCTTCGCCGGGTCCACCTTCCACTTGTCTCTAAACTCCGGCGGCCCAAACATGTCTATTAGGGCGTTGAAGTCTTTCACAATGGTGAGGATCCTCTGCTGGATCTCCTGGGGCGAAAGCCTGAGCTCCTTGATGAGGCGGTCGATCTTGTTTATGAAGAGGACGGGCCGCACGTACTCCTCGAGGGCTTGCCTCACGACCGTCTCCGTCTGCGTCATGACGCCCTCCACGGAGTCCACCACCACGAGTCCTCCGTCCATGACTCTTAGGGAGCGTGTCACGTGGCCTGTGAAGTCCACGTGGCCCGGCGTGTCGACGAAGTTGATCAAATACGGCTTGCCCCCGTACTCGAAGTACAGCGAGATGTTAGCCGCCTTAACCGTCATCTGGCGGAGTTGCTCAATAGGAACGTAGTCCATGGCGAGCGCCTTCCCGGCCACCTTAGGCGACAGAAGGCCGGCGCCCATGAGGAGCGAGTCGCTGGTGGTGGTCTTCCCGTGGTCCACGTGCGCCAGCGTGCCGGCGTTTCGGATCTGCGCCGGGTTTTTGGCGATCGCCAGAATTTCGTCCAGTTGCTTCTCCACTACCCTAACCGCTGAAGACATGCCCGACGATGAGCGGATATATATTAATTTTTTGCCTCCCTGTCGCAGGAAGACTCGAGAGATTCCTTGTAGTCCCCCGCGGCACCGCGCCACGTGATACGGCCCTCTCTCAGCGCGATTACGAAGTCGCAACACCTCAACACGTCGCCGTGGTGGGTGGTTACGGCAACTATGCGCCCGGCCGCGGCGTAGTCGGCGAGGATTTTCATGACGCGGCCCCGCCAGTCGCCGTGTAGGTTGGCGAGAGGCTCGTCCAGCAGGAGGAGGTCCGCCTCAGACGCAAGCGCCGCCGCGATGACCACCCTCTGCCTCTGCCCCCCGCTGAGGGTCCTCCACCTCCTCTCCGCCAGGTCCTCCACCTGCAGGAGGCGCATGTAGCGCCTTGCCGCCTCCACGTCCTCCCTCCTCACCGGCGTTGGGGAAAAGCGGGATCTCCCCGCCAGCGCTACCTCCACCGCCGCCGCGTCGGGCGGCACATGGAGCTCCCCCACGTATACCTTCGCCTTGACGCCGACGTGCTCCACCCAGCCGCGGTCGGGCCTCAAGAGACCTGCCAAGATCTTGAGTAGGGTGGTTTTGCCCGACCCGTTGGGCCCAACCACGCAGGTCAGCCCCTCCCCCAGCTCGCCGGCCGCCTCAAGGACGAAGTCGCCCAGCTTCTTGACAACGTCAAATCTTACGTACATACCTCCACAGTAGCCAGCCGGCCGCGGGAGCCCCTACGAGAGACAACACCACGTTGACCGGTAGCTCGCGGGGCAGAAGGAGCCTAGTCGCTAGGTCGGCTGCGAGAGCTAGGGCGGCGCCGAGCCACGCCGTCTCCAGAAGCACCAGGTCTGTCCTCTGCCGTCCGGCTACCCAACGCGCCATGTGGGGGGCCAGCAGGCCGACGAACCCCACAGGCCCCACGGAGGCCACGGCGACTCCGACGCCCGCCGAGGCCGCGCCGACGACGTAGACGACGGCTTTCTTCACGTCCACCCCCAGCCCCGCCGCCGCCTCCTCGCCGTGTAGAAGCGCCGCCACGTGGCGCGAGTTGAAATAGACAAACAAGACCAGGACGAGCGCCGCCGCGGCTATTACGTACCCCCACACGCCGGCTGGGTAGGCGGCGAAGCTCCCCTGGAGACCCACGTATATGTAGCCCAGCTCCTCCGGCGGGAGGGCCAGCAACGCCAGCTGAAGCGCGGAGGACGCGGCGTAGGAGAGGAGGACGCCCGCCATAAGCACGACGAGCATCCCCGCCCTCCTCGCGAGGAGGAGCAAGGCGGCTGTCGCGGCGGCGGCGCCCAGCAATGCGCCGAGGAGGAAGCCGAGGTACGGAAGGCCCCACAGCCTCCACAGGAGGTACGACCCCAGAGCCGCGAGGACGGCGACGCCGCTGACCCCCAGCACGTAGGGGTCCGCCAGGGGGTTCCTCAGCGCGGTCTGGAGGAGGAGGCCGGACACGCTGAGCAAAACGCCGCCCACCACGGCGCCAAGGGCGCGGGGAAGCCTAACCGTCTCGATGATATACGGGTCTACGCCGGCTGGCCCAAGCAGAACTGCGGCGGAAAAAAGCAGTGGAATTATGAGGAGCAGAAGCCGCCTCACTGCAGATGCACAAACAGCGTGAAGTTGCCCGGCGGCAACGCTTCTGGGTGCAGTATCCACACGAGCTCCTCTAATAGACGGTCTGGATAGGCGTTGGCCAGCTGGTAAAAGGCGGGGCTGTAGGCGTAGACCCTGCCCAAGATGACCGGCCTCAGCTCCTTAAGTCTCGGCTCGATCTTAAGTATATCTCCTATCGAGGAGGGGCCGTAGCCCGACCAGATGAGGATGTCCACGTCGTTTCTATGTCTGAGGACCACCTCCAGGTCTACCTTGCTGTAGTTGGCGTATGCATACCTCCCGCCGGCTAGGCGTATCAGCTCCCTGGCGCCGGAGCCCGCCGGATACAGCACCCCGCCGAAGATTATGAACCACGCCACCCTCGGCCTCTCCAGGTCGGCCACCTGCGACACGAGGGAGTTCCACTTGGCCTCTACCGAGTCGAAGATCATCCCAGCGTCCTTCGTGGCGTTGAAGAAGACCGCAATGAACTTAATCCACTCAGCCCTGCCGAGGGGGGACACCTCCTGGAACTCGTTCACCACGACGTAGGGGATGCCCATCTGCGCCAGCCTGTTGATCACCGCCTCGGTGCCGTAGGGGCCTGGGTAGAAGTAGACAAAGACCACGTCGGGCTTAA
>JAEMPK010000122.1 GCA_022759345.1 Pyrobaculum sp.
GTGTACCTCGGGACGACGCGTAGGAGGCGGGACTAGGTGAGGGGTTGCGGCAAGACTAGACGGTTCCGATCTCCGCCGGCCGCCGCGTCGCCGCCGGTGACGGCCATGTACGAGGTTTTGCGGGACCGCGCCGCGGATCGCCTCGGCTGCCGCGACCTGCGGCGGGACTTCTGCGGCGGCACGTTAAAAGACGTGGCGGCACTCGCCGTGGGCGCTCTCGACTTTTCAGACGGCCTCTATCTACATCCCATATATCCCGCCATGAGTTATCATAGATACGACGTGGTGAACCACATGGACGTAGACGAGAGGCTGGGGGGCTGGACGGCATTCGTCGCGTTGCGAGATGCGTTGAGGAGAGCCGGCATGAGGCTTGTGTTGGACGTAGTGTTGTACCACGTGGGGCTTCGGAACCCGTTGTTTCCGGAGGGCCCCTTTATCTTAAAAAGCCCAGAGCTGGCGCGTCTAGTCAAAGAGGCGGCTCTCAGACTGCCGTGGAGTCTCTTTAGAGAGTTGACGAGGGGCGAGCCGCCCTACGAGACTTTTCTAAAGGTGTGGGCCATGCCGCGGCTCGACTACTCCAGGTCGGAGGCTGTGGAGTACGCCCGGCGTGTGGTGGAGTTTTGGGCGCCTCAAGTAGATGGGTTTAGGCTAGACGTAGCCCACGGCGTGTCTCCGGAGGCCTGGAGAGAGGCGTTGAAACCCGCCTCTAGCCACTACGTCTTTGGGGAGCACGTGGGCAACCCCGCGCCTTTCTACGGCGCGGTGAGGGGCTTCACGGCGTATGTGCTCTACGGCGCCTTGAAGGAGTGGCTTGGGAGAGACTCTGCAAAACTGGCGGAGGCCATAAACCGCTACGTGGCGTTGACTCCGCCCGCCGCCCTCCCCTACATGAACACCTTTCTTGAAAATCACGACCTGGATAGAGCGGCCACCGTCTTCGGCGGAGCGTTGCAGATGGGCTACGCCCTTATCTTCTCCTTGCCAGGCGTGCCTTCGGTCTACGCCGGCGGTGAATGCGGCGAAGAGGGAAAAGAGGCTGACCACACAAACCGGAGGCCGTATACTCCATGTCCCAGTTCGCCTCTCCGGCAGATGTTGACGCAGCTGTATAAATTTAGGAGGGAGTTGAGACTAAACAGAGGACCTGTGTGGGCCGAGGCGAGGGGGCCCTCTCTCGTTCTCCACCAAGCAGGTTCTGAGGTGGTTGTGGAAGGTAGACGGCTAGTTATTAGCAATATCCATCACAATTTCGAGTTTTTATATTGAACAAAAAGTTGACGATATGAAATTTGACTTTAGAGGGGTTACCGCCATCTACGGCAGGCCTGGGGCGGGGAAGACCAGCTTGGCTATGCGTATTGCCCACGAACGTGTGGCTGAGGGGCAGAACGTGTTGTGGATTTCGGTTTATGAAGATAAGGAGACCTTTTTTAAAAATGCCGCGGTCCTCGGGTACGACCTTTCAAAGGTGGAGTTCTGGGATATGATCTTTGTGAGGCCGGACGTAATCTTAAACCAGATAATTTCGGCTGCATCTCAGGGGGACTACGGCCTCGTCGTGGCAGACTCCATTTCCTCACTTGTGGAGAATCTGCAGAGCAGAGAATATCTAATAAACGCGGTGTATAGAGTCTTCAAGCCGGCCGGCATAGACTTCATAGGAATCGCCGAAGAGGAGGCCTTGACGCCTCTGGACTATATCGCCGACAACCTAATACGCATGGAGCTCAGACTAGAGAATGGAGTAGCCGAGAGGAGAATGTACGTAATTAAGGCCAGGGGGAGGCGAGCCGGCTACTACCTGGAGCTAGACATCTTGGAGGGCCGGGGAGTCGTCTTTCTCGACGACTTGCCTAGGCCGGCCCCCAAGGGGCCGTGGGAGAAGTGGATTGACTCCATCTCGCAGGCCACCGGGCCTGTAAGAGGCGGGGGGATGTACCTTTTCGTCGGCCGCGGCTTAACTCCCCTCTTGGCGAAAATAGCGGCAGAGCTCTCCCGCGAAGGTCTGAAGGTGTTGTACCGGGTCTTCTCTCGAGACGCCTCTGCCGTCTCCACACTGGTGGAGAAGTTAGGAGGTAAGGCCATCGTCCAGAGGGTTGAGCCCCGCCCCCAGTCCCACTTCATGCACATCAAGGGGCTTTACGACACGTTGGCTGAGACAAATGCCGACGTGTTGATCTCAGAGGGCGTAGACGCGGAGTTCTTCATATACGGCAGGAAAGCTGTGGAGATAAACAGACATGAGTCAGAGGAACTGCGGAAACTGGGTATTGCTGCGTTTGTAAATGTGGACAAAGACTTTGGACTCAAGTCTCTAGCAGACGCCGTGGTCATAGTAAAGGCTGACAAAGCTGTGGTGTACTCAGCCCGAGGCAGATCTCTATGTCGTTATGAGACGGACGCCGCGCCCCGTCTAGTTTGTTGACGCTGTGGAATGCGTCAGAATAGAAGGCCGGGCCTACGTAGGCGGTAGATTCACAAGAGTTAAGTTGGGCAAAGAGGGGTGCAGAACTCTGCAGTTCTCTAACGACTACTTAATCCTGCCAGGCATGGTAGACCTCCACGTCCACTTCCGCGACTGGGGGCTTTCACACAAGGAGACTCTGACGGGCGGCGCGGCCGCCGCCTTGGCAGGCGGCGTCGTGGCAGTTGGCGACATGCCCAACACAAAGCCCCACATAAGGACCGCGGAGCTGTACCGCAAAAGGCTGGAGGAGGGCTCCAAGCTCCCCGTCACCTACAGGCTCCACATGGGCGTCCCCGGGGACCTCGCGGAGCTGGACGCCGCCAAGCCGGGCTCCGTCAAGGTGTATCCAGAGGACGTGGAGGCCTACGGCTGGGGCCACGTGGAGGCGTTGATGCGGAGATGCGCCGCGTTGGGCTGCGTCGTGGTTTTCCACTGCGAAGACCCTGCCTACTTCAAAGGCCCGGAGCGCCCCCCCGAGGCGGAGCTCCGTTGCGTCGAGCGGGTGCGCGCCCTAGCCAGCTTAACCGGGGCGATGGTGCACCTCACCCACGTCACTCTGCCTCAGACAGTGGAGGCGTCGCGGGGCTGGGCCACGGTGGACGTCACGCCGCACCACCTGCTCCTCGACGTGGAGAACTGCAGAGACCCCGGGCTGTGTCTAGTAAACCCGCGGCTGAGGACGCCCGAGACGCGGAAGGCCCTCCTCGCCGCGCTTGCGGCAGGCCTAGTGGACATATACGCCACAGACCACGCCCCCCACACGCTTGCCGAGAAACAATCCTCAAATCCTCCCCCCGGCATATGTAGCCTCGACGTGGCGCTCAGCCTCCTCCTCGCCCTTTGGCGGAGAGACGTGATCACGCTGGCCGATGTGGTTAGGCTTTACTCCCATCGACCAGCCCGCCTACTTGGGGTAAACACAGAGGGGACGTTCGTCGTGGTTAAACTTGAGGAATTTACAATACGTGGAGAGGAGTTCGCCGGTACCTGCAAACACACGCCTTTTGAGGGGTTTAGGGCATTCGGCAGAGTTGTAGCCACGGCCACGAAGGGGAGGATCTACCTAAAGGGGGAGGGGGTCTATAGCCTCTAGGCTTCGTATTTCTCCGCCAGCTTGAACAAAGTGTTGAGGACGACCTCGTTGGCGCCTTCGTAGATCTCTGTGGCTTTGGCATCTCTATACAACATCTCCACCTTGGAGTCTGTGGAATAGCCGAAGCCTCCCATGATCTGCATGGCAGTCCGCGTTGCGTCTACCGCAAGCCTTGACCCGAGGTATTTGGCGACCTGGGCGTAGAGCGGGAAAAGATCACTGCCCTTATCTCTGTAGTAGGCTGCGGTGTATACAACTCCCCTCACGGCCTCTATATGTGCCTTCACAGAAGCGATGTATTGTTGAATAACTTGGAAGTTTATTATGGCGGTCCCAAATGCGACACGCCTCTTGGCGTAGCTCTCGGCCTCCTTTATGGCGCCTTGCGCAATGCCGAGGCCTATGGCGCCTACGCACGTGCGGCCGTTATTTAAGTCGTCAAGCACCACTTTGAACCCGCCATTCACGCCGCCTACCACTGCCTCCTCGCCGACTTCGCAGTCGTGGAACTTGACCTCCGCCGTGCCGGTCCCTCTGACGCCCATGACGGTGACGGGGGTGGTCTCCACACACTTCTTCTTCTCCACGAGGAAGAGAGTCACAGTTTTGTGTTTCTCCTCAGGCGGCCCCGTCCTCGCCGCTACGAGGAAGGCGTCTGCATAAATACCTGAAGTTATCCACAACTTCGTCCCGTTGATAACCCAAGAGCCGCCTCTACGTTCTGCCTTCGTCTCCAGCGAAAACGCGTCGGAGCCGCAGCAAGGCTCCGACAAGGCAAAGGCGATGATCTTCTCGCCCCTAGCGACGGGCTGTAGCCACTTCTCCCTAAGCTCTTGTCCAGCGTAGTGCATAAGGTTATACACGATCATAGAGCCCTGCACCTCTGTGATTGTGGCTAAGGCGGGGCTGGCCTTGGCGACCTCCTCCACCACGATCACCATACTCCGGAAGTCAAGCCCCGCGCCGCCGTATTCAGGCGGGGCGTGAGGAGCCAGAAGACCCAGCTCCCCCATCTCCCGCAACAATTCACGAGGATACCACCCCTGGTCTATACGCCGGGCGTTGGGCTCCACCCTCCTCTCAACGAAATCTTTCGCAGTCTTCCTCACCAGACCATGCACTTCTTCCAACTGGGGATACATAGCATAGGGTAAGTAAAGGGTTATAACGATTAGTCTATTAGATGTACTTTTTGCACAAACCTTAGCGTTTTTAATCTAATGTCTTGCCGCTTATATGAAATGTCCCGACGCCGTAGTTCTGGCGGGGAGGCGGATAGAACTTCAAAACTGCCTCCCTAGGGACGAGGGGCGCGGCTCCGCTTAGCCGCCCGGGACGGGGCCGGAGAGCCCCGCCCACCTGCTTATACGCCTATAAAGAGA
>JAEMPK010000153.1 GCA_022759345.1 Pyrobaculum sp.
CGGATCGGCGCCGGCAAGACCTCTCTCCTGTACGCGGTGGAGTTCGCCTTGTTCGGGAGGCAGCTGGAGGTGAAGGAGAGGGTGGCGAAGCTCGTGGATTTGATAAACACGGAGGCGCAGGAGATGAAAGTGGCTGTGACGCTTAAGAAAGACGGCGACGTCCTCAGGGTAGAGAGGCGGCTTAGCCGCCGCGGCGCAGAGAAAGTGACGCTTGTGCACAACGGAGTGGAGTTAAGGGGGAGGGAGGCCGAGGAGAAGTTGAAGGAGCTACTACACGTCGACGAAGACGTATACGAGAGGCTTGTCTACATATCACATAGGACGCTTGAGGGCTTTATCTACGGGACTACTCAGAAGAGGGCGCTGTCTGTCGACAGGCTGTTTGGGATAGACATAATAGACGGCGTCGTGAAGACTTTGACCTCTTTAGAAAAAGAGTTGTTGAAACAGGCGGAGGAGTTGAGGAGACGGCTCTCGGCCTACGAGAAGTACAAGGACGTGATAAGACGCTACGGCGGGTACGGCGGCGTCGTTTCGCGGCTTGAGACGGTGAAGAAGGAGATAGAGGCGCTTAAGGAGAGGGAGAGGCGCCTCGCCGAAGAGGCGGAGGAGCTGGCTAAGAGAAGAACGGCCTATTTGAGTAAGCTGAAGGAGGGCGAGGCGTTGCTTATGGAGTACTATAGAGCCAAGTCTGAATTGGAGCTTTTGGAGTCTGCCGCGGGCGGCGATGAAATCGACGCGTCGGCTCTGGAGAAGATAAGAGAAGCCCTCAGAGAGGCTCTGGATGAGTATGAACATATGCTCCCTCATCAGCTCGTCGAGAGGTTGGAGTCGGCCCGCGACTTGGAGACTCTCTCGGCGGCGATGGCCGAGGCCTACGACGCCCTTGTTAAATTATCTAAAGACATAGAGTCCCAGATATCCGACACGAAGAAGCTCTACGATCTCTACGTAGCCAAGGTGAAGAAGATAGAGGAGGAGATAGGCGATGCAGAGGCTAAGCTTCGTAGGCTCGAGAAGCAGTATCTAAGATTTAAAGAACTTCAAAAGTCCTTCCAATCTCTGGAGGCCGCCAGATCCGCATTGGCTGAGCACCGTAGGAGGCTGGCGGAGGTTGAGAAAGCCGTCTCCTTTTCTTCAGCCGTGAGAACAGTGGCGCTGTACATAGCCGAGACGGGGCTGGAGAGGTGTCCCATATGCGGCTCGCCCGTGAGCCGAGATGCCGCCGCGGCTGTGGCGAAGGAGGTTGAGGCTAAATTCGGCGATTTGATACGCGAGGCCGAGGCGCTTAGGGAGAAGGTGAGGGAGTTGGAGAGGGCTGTGGAGGAGATGGAGGCTTTGAGCAACGACGTGGCGGAGTACCTAGCCACTAAGACTCGGCTAGAGGAGCTCCAGCTTGAGAGAGAAGAAAACGTGAAGAAGGCTTTACAGGCAGAGAAGGCTTTGAGGCAGCTTGAGAAGAGGGCTGAGAGGCTTCGTCTCCTCCTCTCAAGAATAGACAGACGCACCATCTCAGAGGCGGTGTCTAAATACGCGAAGAGCCTTAAGATAAGGGATTTAAGACGCCGCCTAAAAGAGCTCGAGACCCAGCTGAAAAACGCTGGTTTAACCGACGAGGCGCTTGCGGCTGAAGTCCGCTGGCGCGAGGTGGCTGAGGAGTTGGAAAAAACGACCAACCGCCTGGCGGAGCTCTATAAGGAAAAAACCACGTTGGAGGAGGTGACGCGGGAGGTCGGCGGAGACGCCGACCTCCTGAAGAAGAGACTTGACAACGTGTTGTACGCCTACAGCAGACTAGAGGAGGTTAAGGCTAAGCTGGAGCTGGTAAAGGTGAACGCCAGGGCGAAGCTGTTGGAGACGGCGAAGGCTCGATTCAACGAGACTTTTCTCGCGCTTTATAAATACGGAGACATTGTGAGAGTGAATGCCGACTTAGAACAACGTAGAGGTTACTACGACTTCTACGCAGTGACCCCCACGGGGGATAGATATGGGATTTCTAAACTCAGCGACGGCCAGAGATTATCTATAGCGTTGGCGTTGGCTCTTGCCTTGAGAGAAATAGCGAAGACAGACGTGGGGTTTATCATGTTTGACGAGCCCATCCCCTACGTCGACGTCAACATCAGAAACGCCTTTGTGGAGCTTGTCAAGGCGCTTTCAGCACAGTATCAAATCGTGGTGGCGACCCAGTCCAGAGACTTCGCAGATATGTTGAAACAGGCCGTGCCCAGCGCCAAGTTCTTCGCCGTGACCAAGAAAGAGGGCTCCGAAATCAAAGAGATGACTTAGTCGCCTTTTCAGAGACGCTTGCGCCGAGTCGAAACGTCAGCGCTCCAGACCACGGTCATAGATCACAGGCCCCACTTTTAATCTCATCACAGAGCAGACTTTCCGTCTCTATAAAACCTTAGCTCTCCGCCATAGGTGGTCGAAGTAGGTGCGGGCCACCTCAATGAGGAATTTGTCGTTTGAATACAATCCCGTAACCTCGCCGCCGTATTTGACGAAAATCGTGACTGCGGCTCCTATGGCGCCGCCGCCAAACATCTCCTGGACAATCCTCACATCTACGCGCGGCGGCAGGTCGAACTTGGCCCTCAGCCGCTCAGTGGTTAGGATTTTCACGGAGAGCCGCTTCGACTCCTCGCTCAGCACCGCGAGGAGTCTATAATCCACGAGCTCCTCAAAGGGGATCGCTAGGTATACTTCGCCCTCGGCGGTGGTCACCACCTCCTGCATCAACTCGGCCACCCTCTCGGCGCCGCGTAATAATGTCAAGAAGGTAGGAGCCACAGCGGTATAACGAGACTCGTATACCATTTGTAGACTGTCAAAAAGCGGCTTAAGAGACTTCAACACGTCGGCGGCGACGCCCACGAGTTTTTTATAAACATCGGCTGGGGGAGCCGCTCTGAACTTGGCGGGCCGCACTGCACGCTCCGGCAAGACAAGACCTAGCTTTTCTAGCCTGCCCAAATAGCTATAGACCTTGGTATAGGGGATGCCTAAGTGGGTTGAAAGCTCTCTTGCGCTTAACGAGCCCTTCTCCACCAGGGTAAGGTAGATGTCCATCTCTCTCTTCCCCAAGCCAAGGAGGGTTAAGACCCTGGTAAGGTGTTCCACATCTCTTTCACGTCTTGTATTTAACTATTTTAACGCAATACAGTTAAAAAGTTTAAATTATACGCGTCACCGGCGGGTCATGAGTAGACAAGTCACGGTAGAAATCCAGGAGGAGCAGCCGCGTAGACTCGTCGACATTTCAAAGTACTCTCTGCCCGAGAGATACAAGTCAACACTTCTCAACGAGAAGTGGCAGACGACTCTCAAGCGGCAGTACGGCCTTCCTGAGCATACGAGAGTAGTGAAGGCCACTCTGTCTCTGTGTCCTGTGTGCAATAGGAGAATACCGGCGGTGGTGTACGAGGAGAACGGCGCCATCTGGATGAAGAAGAGTTGTCCCGAGCACGGCGTGTTTGAAGACCTATATTGGGGCGACGCGGAGATGTACTACTTCTTCCTCCAGTGGGATAGGCCTGAGTACATCGCCAAAGGCCTTGCCAACCCCTACACAGACTTGGAGTTCTACAAAGACATGGGTTCGTGTCCCGAGGGTTGCGGCTTATGTCCAGTCCATAAGTCCAACACCGTGCTGGCTATCATAGACGTCACCAACCGTTGCAACATGGCCTGTCCGATTTGCTTTGCCAACGCAGGCGCCGCAGGCTACGTCTACGAGCCGACGCTGGAGCAGATAGAGTACATGTTGAGAACTCTGCGGGCTCAGAAACCCTGGGCGCCGAATGCTGTACAGATCTCAGGAGGCGAGCCCACACTCCGCGACGACCTGCCCGAAATAGTGAGGATGGCCAGGAAGCTCGGCTTCACGCATATTGAGATAAACACCAACGGCATCAGGCTCGCCAACGACCTAGAATACTACAAAGCTCTCTTAGATGCCGGCATCTCTACTCTCTACCTCCAGTTCGATACCATAGATGAAAACAACGAGGGTGTATGGAGACACAGGATGTACCACCCCAAGGCCTACAGAGTAATAAAGGAGAGAGTCATCGAAAACGCGAGGAAGCTAGGCCACAGATCCATAGTCCTCGTAGTTACACTTGCGAAAAACTACAACGACAAAGACCTCGGCAAGATAATCGACTTCGCCATCCAGAACAGAGACGTGGTCAGATGGATCAACATACAGCCGGTTAGCTTTTCCGGCCGCGCGAAGCTTTACAGCAAAGAGGAGCTCAGGAAATACAGAATCACGATACCCGACACCATCATAGAAATAGAGAAGCAGACCGGCGGCCTCATAAGCAGATGGGACTGGCGCCCCACAAACTGGCCGGTGGCTTTCGCCAAGATGGTAGAGGCCCTCACAGACTCCCCCAAGCCGTTGTTCTCCATGAACCCCGTGTGCGGCTCCGCCACCTTCATCTACTACGACGAAGACGAGAAGCGTATCTACCCCATAACCAAACTCGTCGACGTCGACGCCTTTGAGAAAGGCGCCTGGGACATATACCGCACCGCAGTCAAAGGCGGCATATACAAACAAGCCGCCAAAGTAAAGGCACTTAAGTTGCTAAAGGCCGTTAAGCACAAGAGGGTGAAGGATCTTATATACGAGGTGTTAGTCAAGAGAGACTACGACTCTCTTGGCAAGTTCTTCTTCAACGTGGTGGGCATCGGCATAATGCACTTCATGGACACCATGAACTACGACATAGAACGCGTACAACGTTGTGACATTCATTACGCAACGCCCGACGGCAGAGTGTTCCCATTCTGCACATACAACGTCGTCGGCCACCGCGAAAGAGTAGAAAGCTCCTTCAAGGTGGATGCAAAAACTTGGGTCAAGGTGACTGGCCTCTCGCTCACCGGCTGGAGCAAACAAAAATTCGCGGAACTAAACAAGTA
>JAEMPK010000043.1 GCA_022759345.1 Pyrobaculum sp.
GGCGTCATGAAGACGTGGACGTCGGCGCCGTGTCTGATGAGGAGGCGGGCGGTGTCGATCGACTTGTACAGCGAGACGCCGGAGGAGACCACCAGAACTATCTAAGCCCCACGTAGCAAGTTGCTGTATGTGCCGCGGATTGCCTCTACTTCAGACACGGCGCTTCTTGTGGATGGGCAGGTTCATGAGGCCTATGTGGGTCCTGCCGGAGTAAAACGCCGTGGCTACGCCTCTCTCCTTCAGTCTCTTGTCCACCTCGTCTGCCGTAAGCGCGGCTGGGTCGTGTCTGAGGGAGCCCAGGATGTAGTTCACGGCGTAGCCGAAGGAGGGGATCCACATCTCGTACTCTGCGACGATGGGGAAGACGGACCTCACGCCGTTGAGCACCATGTCGTAGGCGTCGGGGAAGTAGAAGCTGTTGCCGGCCTGCGTCACGACGACCCCGTCGTCTCTTAAGATCTTCCGGATCTTCTGGAAGAACTCCGGGGCGTAGAGCTGTTTGGCTATGTCGGAGCTGTAGGGGTCTGTCAGATCCATTATCACGACGTCGTATTTATCGCCGGTCTTCAAGGCGTTCTCCACGTAGACGAAGCCGTCTTCTATCACCACCCTTGCCCGGGGGTCGTCGAAAGAGCCTTGGTGCATCTCTGGGAGGTACCGCCGCGACAGCTCCACCACGTCGCCGTCTATGTCCACCATCACGGCTCTCTGGACCGTCTTGTGCTTCAGGACTTCTCTCAACGTGGCGCCTTCGCCTCCGCCTAGTATCAACACGTCGCGGGGAGCCGGGTGGGTGACCATGGCTGGGTGGACGAGGCTTTCGTGGTAGAAGTGTTCGTCTTGGTAAGATGACTGGATGTAGTCGTCGAGTATCAAGGCGCGGTCGTAGTCCTCGGTGTCTGCGATGATTATCAGCTGGTATTTCGACCGCCTCACGGCGTGTATTGCCTTTATCCTTACCAAGAGCGTAGTGTTGCCGCTCAGCGGCTCGATCAAGACTACGGGGCCTGGAGGCTTGGCCATGTCCTCTTCTGTACAGCCACTTTTTTAATATTGCGGCTAGGAACGCGAGCCCTCTAGGTGTTGACGTATGAACTTCACCACCTCGGTGTACACCTTGATGCGGTTTTCCACCTTGGTGATGGTGTGGCCCTCGTCTGGGAGGATAATCATCTTCACTTCCCTCCCCAGCTCTCTTAGGCGTTGGGCTAGTTGCTCCGCCTCGTAGACGGGCACTCTTATGTCGTTGGCGCCGTGGATGATCATCAACGGCGCCTCTATCTTCTCCACATGCGTCGCCGGGCTTAATTGCGTTAAGACGTCTCTGTGTTTGTCTAGGTAGCCGTATTCGGCCTCTCTGTATTTTCTCCGCCACGGCGCCGTCCTCTCGAGAAACGTGACGAGGTTGAAGATGCCGACAATCTCCACTCCGCAGGCCCAGAGGTGGGGGGCCGTGGCGAGGGCCATCAAGGTGAGATAACCGCCGTAGGAGCCGCCCATGACGCACGGTCTCTTGGCAGCTATGCCTTGCTCCGTCAGCCATTTTGCAAAGGCCTCCACGTCTTTAACGGCGTCCCATCGCTTCTCCACGTCGTCTAGGTGGACGAAGGTTTTGCCGTAGCCGGTGCTTCCTCTGTAGTTAGGCGCCGCCACTATGTAGCCCGCCATGAGGAGGGCCGCTGTGAGCGGCTTAAACTCAGGCCTGTCTTGGCTTTCCGGCCCTCCGTGGAGGTACACCACGACGCCCTTGGGCTCGCCGGGCGGCCTGTATATGTTGGCATGTATCCGACGTCCGTCGAAGCTTTCGTACCAGACGGACTGGGGCTCTGGGATTTTCTCCAGCTCTATGCCGAACCTGGGAGAGCGGGTGAGTTGCCTCACGGCGCCGCCTTGGTAGGAGTACACCTCGTGGCCTCTGTTTATGCTGGAGAGGGAGAAGAGCACCCTCCCGTCTTTGAACTGGAGCGATGTGACTACGCCGGTGGGGGTGGCTATCTTGTGTGTGAGGCCGGAGGGCATGTGCATGTAGTAGAGGCCGGAGGAGCCTCCCTCGTTTACTGAGAAGACTAGGTATTCTCTCCACACGTCGAAGAGCTCCACGTCTCTGTCCAGCTGGACGACGTATTTCCATCCGCCGGTGGAGAGGTCCATCTGGGCGACGCCGACGTATTCGCTGTCTATATTCGTCAAAAAGAGCATCTTCCCGCCGCCTATGTACCTCGGGGAGTGGTTAAGCGCCTCACCGGTGTGTCTTGTCAATTCGCGCACCTCTCCTCCGCGGATCCAGTATATGGTGCTGTCTAGGTTGGTCTCGTAGTGTGTGAGGAAAATCCCGGCCTCGCTCCACTCCTCCACTATGTTTATCCCAGGCATCTCCACGAGCCTCGTCACGGCGCCGTTTCGTCGGTCGTAGATGTAAAGGTTGAAATTCTGCCCGTCGTCCTTCGTGGAGGTGAAGGCGAGTTGTTGCGAGTCGGGGGACCACGCGCCCAGGCTGTTTACGCCGTCGGTCGAGACTGGGACTACGTCGCCGTCCAGCACATAAAGCCGCCACTTCTCGTCACCTCCCACGTCCGACGTCATGGCTACTACGCCGTCGTTGGACACACGGAAGTCGGCCACCCTCCCATCCCAGGGCACAACCACGTCGTGCGTGACGCCGTCGAAACGCCAAAGTTGCATAACGCCGGTCACGTCGCTGAGGTAGTAGACAACCCCCCGCGGCCCGGCCCTCGGCAGAGTTGCTGAACGGATAGAGAGCGTCCGTTTCACCAAGAGCTCCATAGGGGCGGTTAAGAGGATGAATAAATCAATTACCCCTAAAGTTGCCTTTTAATTGTGTAGAACATTACGTGAAGAGAAATGATTACCTATCGGCCTTGATCTACTACCTCCAGAGGAGGAGGGAGGACCGCGGAGCCGTGATCGCAGTGAGAACCAAAGACATATGTGGGGTGGATAGGAGATGTGGATGGGCGCTTTACCGTTTAATGATGTGGCTCGTGTCGCGGGGATACGCAAAGCGACATAAACAAGGAGTCTACCTAATTGAGAAGGAGGCCCTAGAAAGGGTTCTGGTGGCGCTGCGTGAACAGATTTAAAGACCTCGTTAAAGGCTTGCGTGTACGACTCCGACTTAAGGAGACGGGAGGTTATAGACATCGCAATTTCGTTTGTCGTCCTTTCTTTGGGTTTTTCTCTATCCCTAGCCGGCAACGGACTCATCGGCGGGATTAGTTGGTCTCTTGTGGTGTGGACTCTGCCGTATGCCGCATTCGTCCTCCTATTTGCCTTCGTGGGGCATGAGCTTGCCCACCGACAAGTCGCCAGGAGACTCGGCTACATAGCCATGTACCAGGCAGATTACAGACTCCTGCCCCTGGCCTTGATCTTCCCGTTGTTATTCGGGGTTGTGTTTGCGGCGCCAGGCGCGGTGGTTATATTGCCATTTAGGCTTTACCGCCACGGCGATGAGAGACGAGACACATTTATGATCTCAGCAGCGGGGCCTCTGGCAAATATAGCCTTTGCCACAGTTGGGGGGCTACTCTACGCAACGTCAAGTTCCGACTTCTGGCGGTTTTTCAGTTACACCAACGCCTGGCTTGCTCTTTTTAACCTCCTTCCGATACCGCCCCTGGACGGGCACAAGATGATTAAGACAAATCCCGGCATGTGGCTTCCGATAATAGCGATAGCGGCCTTATTGGTTCTGTGGCTCTGGTAATCCGCGCCTATACTAGGTAAGCTTTTCCAGGCCGTCGAGGCGACCAGGCTTACGTAGTGGCGGAGACGTCTCAACACGACCCAGACGACATAAGCGTCCTCCCAATGGCTCAAATATAGAAGGTGCTCCGAGTCGTGATGCAAACTCAACGAGAGACAGAGAAAGATCCTAAGGCGGCCTACCTCCTCTTCTAAAGGACGAGAAATAGACGTCTCTTTGACGTATCCCCACTCTCAGATCTATGTCTTATCTGTTGCGCCGAATAGAATACGCATAGAGCTCCTCTACTCTGAGATATTGGTATTATATCTAAAGACGCATTGATCCACTCTTACAGAGCTAACAGACGCCGAAGTCGGAAACGCGTTAAAACATACGCTCTGTGGATTAAAGACCGTAGAGAGGCCCTTGCCTTACATAATGGTGCTTCACCAAGCCCCCTTGCGTCGCCAGACGCCACATTACTATCTCCACTTTGAGATCTACGGCTGTATAGGCCATGTGGAAAGTTGAAACACGCCGCTGGAAGGTCTCTCTCTATACGCTCGACACAACGCCAGAGGACGCCACAGAGAGGTTTCAAAAAGCCGTTTCAGAGCATTCGACGGATGAGGTCGTTGATAAGCGGCCCTCTGTAGCCCAGGTCGCCGCCTACTGAGAAATGCGTCTTCACGCTGTTCAGCCCGCCCCTCGGCGGATGTAGTCTAAAGAAAGGCTTGAGATACGGTATACACGCCGGCCTCTGCCCCTCCTTGATCTTTACATTTTTGCCACAGGACAGACGATCTATCTCGCCTGTCACATACGCCAAGGCCACCTCTTCGAAAGACTGCCACCCCCACTTCTGGAGGTACTCCAACGTCAACGGCTTGTCGCCGACGATTCTGCCCCTCCTTCTCAAAACCTCTGCAAGCGTGTCTGCATCTATCTCGCCCCAGGTGACCCAGTCGTTTACTCTCTCAATCATGCCCATGACATTGGGCGTGCCAGACACAACGACCATGGTGAACTTCCTCCTCAGCCTCAAGAGATCTAAGGTGGTCGCTATGTCCCGAGGCGTGGTGGGGATGCCTCTTAGCCTTATGACGGCGTAACGCGGGTACACCACCTTCTGCATGGCCTCCATCATGTCCTAAAGTAGTAGGTGTTTCTCAACGCGTTGTACACGGCCATGGCGAAGTTCAAAGTAGTCCGCGTATCGCC
>JAEMPK010000126.1 GCA_022759345.1 Pyrobaculum sp.
TTGCGTATGTGGTGCCTACCGAGTCTCTTGACGTGTATTACTGGGCTACTCCCGGCGCGGTTGTGGTGAGGGGGTTCGACGGGGCCGAGCTGTGGCGGGGCGACGCGGTCTACCCCCTGGTGGCCACCGACGCGGCGGGGCGGTGCTTCGCGGTTGTGAACAGGCCTTATCTCTACAACCTGCAGACCCAGCCGATTACTCTGCAAGTCTCTGTCCCCACCACGGCCGAGCTTTCGCCTGACCTATTGGAGACTTTGAAGCAATACGGAATCTCTCTGCCGCCGAGGGTGGGCATCGTGCTTAACTTCACTCTGCCGCTTCCGCCTTTGACGCTTGCCAACGTGTATAAGTCTTCTGTGGCTTCGCTCCACACGCCCTACGGCTACCCGCTGTGGGCTGTGAACCTGGGCCCCAAGGTCAACGCCACCGCCGTCGCCACGGACTGCCGGAGCGTGTTGGTGGGCACCGTGGCGGGGGAGCTGTACCTGCTCCGGGACGGGAAGGTGGTTGACGTCGCGAGCGTGGGGTCGCCGGTGACGGCCGCCGCCTATGGCAGGGCCGAGGGCGTCTTCTACGTGGGGACCGCCGACGGGAGGATTTGGCGGTACTCGGCCGGCTCTCTGGCGCAGGTGGGCGCGTGTAACGGCTCCGTCTACGCGTTGGCGGCGGCGCCGGACGGGAGCCCGGCGGCTGTGTGCTTCCAGAAGGGGGAGCGGCCGGTGGTGGAGCACTTCCCCAGCGGGGTGAGGCTGGAGCCCGCGGTCCTCGTGACCTACGGCATAGACACGCCGCGGGTCCCCGCCGCCCTTAGCCAAGACGGCCGCGTCTTCGTGGTGGCGACCTTCGGCGAGGTGGTGGCCCTCTCCGGGGGCCGCGTCTTGTGGCGGGTTAAGGTCCCCTCCACGCCGACGGCCGTCGCCGCGTCGGGCAACGGCTCCATAGTGGCGGTGGGCACCCTGGGCGGCGACGTCCTCATCCTCTGGAACGGGAAGGAGGTGGCGAGGTTCCTCGGGGACAAGATCGTGACCTCCGTGGCGGTGTCTGTGGACGGGAGGACCGTCGTGGTGGAGAGGTGGGACTCCGCCTCCGGCCTCAGACTCGCCTTCGGCAGTGTGGCGGTGGCCGCTCCCCAGGGGTGTCTCCCAGTTGAGGTGGGGGTGCGGATGGGCGGGTCGTTTTACCGGTACCAGCTGGAGGGCTCCGGCGTCGTGTTGTTGCCGGTGGGGAAGGTGTCGCTTGAGCCTGCGTATAGGTACCTGGGCGACGTCAGGTGCCGCCCGCTTCAGAACGTCACCTTAGACGTCAGAGGCGACTTGGAGGAGCCCGTGGAGGTGCGGTACGTGCTCGAGTACCGGGTCCGCCTGTCGCCTCCCGACGTGACGAGGGGCCCGCAGTGGGCGGCCGGGCCTGTCACCTTCTACGCAGAGCCCTCTGTGGAGGTCCCCGCCGTGGGGCCCGTGTCGGGGGGCAGGCTCGTGTTGGTGGGGTGGCGGGTGGACGGGCGCTCGGTGGATCTGCCGGTGCCCGCGATTACGGTGAACGTGTCTGGGCCTGTGGAGGTGTACGCGCTCTACAGAGCTGAACTGCCGCCCACCGTGCAGATCGACGACGGCAACAGGCTGAGGCTCGACAACGTCGTCGTGTTCGACGCCTTTGGGAACCCCATAGCTTCCGGGCTTGCGCCCGTGGTGTCTGTCTACCCGGCGACTCTGCTTGGTAGCTACGTGAGGCAGGTCAAGGTCTCCACGGCGTGGCCCGCGGCTGTTAACGGGTCCCAGGTCCTCTGGGCCGACGTGGGGAGCAAGGTGGTGTTCAACGCCTCCGACTACGTCTTCCCCAACGGGACACGCCTCGCCTTTAGGCGGTGGAAGGAGCTTGACGAGAGGTCGCGGGTGGTTGTCATGACGGCCGACCGGCCCATCTCCCTCACCCCCATATACGCGGTGGAGTACAGAGTCTGGGTCAAGCCGCCTGCCTACGTCGCCGAGCCTCCTAACGCCACCTGGGCCGAGAGGGGCTCCGTTATTCGGGTGGCCGCCCCGCCGGTTATTGAGTCGGCTGGCAACACGCGCGTCGTGGTGGACAGATGGGCGATAAACGGGGTTGTGAACGCGTCTCTTACAGGCCCCACAGCCGCCATCAGAGTAACTAAGCCTCTCAACATCACGTTTACTACGAAGCGGCAGTTTCTAGTGGCGTTTACGTCGAGATACGGCACGGCGCCGCCCTCAATGTGGGTTGACGAAGGCGGCACAGCCGCCGCGGTGCCGACGCCTACAGACGTGTGGTCTCCGCCTCCGTTGCACTGGGTCTTCGCGGGGTGGCGCGACGCGGCGACCGGCGTGGTGTACAGCTACCCCGCAATGCCTGTGGTGACGGGCCCCACCACCTACGAGGCGGTGTGGAACCTGGATCCTCTGCCGCTTGCGGCGATTGGAGGCGCCGCGGCCGGCGCCGTCTTCTTGATATGGTTCTTGAGGAGGAGGCGCCTCCAGCGCCTCATGGCCGAAGTCGCCGAGTGACGACGCGTTGCCCCCTGGAGCGAGCACCATAAAGTATTTATTTTCAGTCCCGAGAAAAGTTGTGCGTGGGCTCGAGTCTATCGAGTTGGTCTTGGCCACCGCCCTCATCCTGGCTTTCGTAGGGGGTACTTACTACGTCTTCTACTGGGCTTCCGGCTTTGCCGGCCAGCAACAGATGCAGGCGGACCTCTCGGCGGCGGCGCAGAGCGTGTTGGATAGGGTGATTCATCACCGGCCCTACAACCCCCTGAAGGAGCTGGGTCTTGGGCTGGAGGGTGGTCTCATAGACGATAGGATGGTGGCGCTTTACGCCTTGGCGGCGGGTAGCCAGCCGCAGGGCCAGAGTTGCGACATCGAGAACGGCGCCTTGGCAGATGCCGTGGGCACAAACCAAGCCACGCTGGTGGGCAGGGGGTGGCTGTACGTGAGGCCGCAACGGCTCTCTCTCGACTACGACGCCATTATGCGGTCTCTCTTCGGGTCGGTGGCGCCGGACGGCGTGACGCCTCTGTATAAGGCCTACGACCTCTGGCTCGTCGTGACGCCGCTTATCAACGCCACATGTCCCATAGACAGCTACGGCAGGTCTGAGCTCAGGCTCTTCACCATATACGGCGGGAGGCCGGTGGACGGCAAGATCGCTTATATGATCCTGTACGCCAAGCCTGGCGGGGTGCTGTGCGCCAAGAGCGGGCTCCAGAGCACGCAGAACGGCCGTCTGGTGGTTCAGTGGAACCAGCAGTTGCTCTGCGACGACGGCTCCACCGTGGTGCCTGACCCCGCTACGGGCACCGTCGCCGTGATTTTCGAGAAGCTGGAGCGACCGTCCACCGTCTGCTACAACACGACGGGCAGAGGTCGACCCTTCGTATACGGGTTTGTGATGCCCACCGAGTCTGGGCCCACGCTGTACATAACCCACGACGCCACTGTGTCCTGCGGCTCCGGGAACAACCCGGCGCTCGGCGTCAGGTATATAGATTTGTACTGGGGCGGCTCCAGATACAGAGTGGCCTCAGACGTGACGCTGGACCCAGGCCGCGGCCAGGGCCAGGTCAAGGTGGATAAATGCTCGGCTTGCACCGGCAACGCCAGGTGCGCCGCCTGCTACGTAGACAGTATCCCGCCGGCGGCTAAGCTTGCCATAATCTCCGTGGAGACATCGGCTGCCGCTGCGGCGGGCGGGGGCACCGACCTTGTGATTATCCCGCTCATGCCTTTCCCGCCCCTCATGCGGGTTGACGTCAGGACGTGGCTGAGGTGGGGCTACTCCCAGACCCCCGGGGTCTACTCGGCGGTGGCGACTAGGGTTGTGGACGGGTCTGCGTCTAGTTACAACGTGACTTTGATTTTGTTTAGGAGGCCATGAGGTGGGTGTTGGAGCTCTTCATCGTCGTTGTTATGCTGGGTGCCGTGACTTACTTCTTCGCGCAGACGCCCCAGGGCCCCGTCGCGGTTCAGAGCAACAGGGAGGCGATGGAGCAACTGTACACCAACCTGGCTCGCCTCGTCCTCGACCCCCAGTTTCTCAACGCCCTCGAGGGCGCTATGTGTGGCGACGTCAACATGCGTAACTACGTCCAGACGGCGCTTGAGGTGTCTCTGGGCCCCCAGTACCTCTACAACGTAACGGTTTTGCCGGGGAAGCTTCTGCCGCCGTGTGTGGCCTGCCTCCAGCCCTCTGATAAGCTGATCAGCTTCGCTAGGCCGTGGGGCTACGTGGGGCCCGCCGTCTTCAACGCCACGTTCTACGCAGTTCTGCCCAGCGGCGCAGACGTGAGGGTAGTAATTGCAGTGGGGAGGCCATGAGGGGCCAGGTGCTTGTCTTGGCGGGGCTTATTCTCACGGTGGCTGTCGTGGTTGTTATGATGGCGCTTTACACAGCTCAGAGCTCCCCCGCGGTCACTTTCGGAAAGCCGTCTTATGGCTATGTCTCAAGGTCGTGGCCTGACCTCGTCAAGGTTGCGGGGGGCTACTTGTCGTACGTGGCTTCCCAGACCGGCCTCGCGCTTGCGGGGGGCAGTCTCGAAGTGGGTCTTTACGGGAGGCCTTGGGACGCCTACTGGCTCCACTACAACGAGACGCAGAGGAGGGCCTCGGCGGGCCTCGCCTCGATGTCGGCGGCCATGTCGTATCTGCAGGTAAACGCCTCTGGCGGCGTCTGGTACAGAGTTAGAGGCTTCAACGGCACGTTGGGGCCCTACCCCTTCGCCGCTGACTACAGCAACTGGAACCTCGCCGTGGTGACAACCGGCGTTAGCATACCCTGCGGCTCTGATGTGGTGACCATAAAGCTCGTGCCTCTAAACGTGCGGGTGGCGCGTTTCGTCGTCCAGTCGCCGGTTGACGTCAACGTAGAGTACGTCTTGACCTACAT
>JAEMPK010000025.1 GCA_022759345.1 Pyrobaculum sp.
GCGGCTCGTTCGGGTAGGGAAACACAACCTCCACTACATTAAGCCGTATTGGGGTGCTAGGTCGCGGTTGGAAGTACGACAGAGAGGGTCTCTTCAGAAAACGCCTAGCCGCTAAGATGAATGTAGACATAGAAGTCAACGAGACAGCTGCAGCCGCGTTTCTGTTGGGGTCCACGGGGTCCACCACCACGAGAGGCGCCTTAAATTTCGTCCTTACGTCAGAAAACGCGATATAAGTCTTGTAAGGTCGCCACCGCGCCGCTGCCTTCAGCACCTCAATTAACGACCCGTAATACGCAACCAACAACTCTGTTAAATATCCAGAAAAGCCCTCTGTCTTGATCTCAGCCCCGTAGACGCCGATAGTCTTAAGGAAGAGCTTCAACGCTCTGACGTCGCGTCTCTGCGCTTCATTAAGCCTATCTATGAGGAATCTGTGATGAAGCGGAGATCTATCAGCTGCAGTAATAGGACGTTCTCCAGTCATGATTTTATAACAAGGCACTACATCTACTTCGTAACCTTCTAAGAAGAGGGTGAGGTAGGGATGTTGAGCATAGCGCATAACCCAGGAAACCCCCCTCTCGGTAAAGAAACGCGACAAAAGACTTGTAACATCTTCCGGCTTTATGCCTCTATCTTTCAAAACCACGAACACGTCAATGTCGCGTTGACCAGGCAACCAAGTGGAGCGGGCGGCGGAGCCGTAGACGTCCACCTCGGCGTCGATTCTATACGTGCTTACAGCCTCGGCAACGAGGGATTTAGCAAGCTGGGATACTTCTCTAACCTTTCTTTCTTCCTCCGGACTCGGGGTGACTAGCTTATATGCCTCTTCGAGTACCTCGATCACGTAAGAGGCTGTACGAAGAGATCTGTATAAATTGGTCCTCTAGGCGTCAACACAGACTTCTTCAACTTAATTTTGTCCACAGTAACAACGCCGAAATCGACGTCAGCATAACGCGTCACAAACTCCTGCAACTTTTCAACGTTGCGGCCCGATTTTATCCTCCCCACCGTTAGATGCGCCACAAACTCCCTATCTTCTTCACTCTCGGCAAATCTGTCGACAGCCTCCCTCACTGCGGCGGCAAGTCTTTTCAACTCCTCGACGCCGTCGGAGACGCCGATCCATAAGACCCGTGGTCTAGCCAAGTCGGGAAATACGCCGATACCTCTTAACTTTATTTGAAATCTACTCATTTTAATACCTGCAATGGCCTTGACGACGTCGTTGATTCTACTCTGGGGAATCTCCCCCAAAAACCTGAGAGTTATGTGTAGGTTTTCCCTCTCCACAAGCTTTATTTCAAGGCCAAGTCGTAGAAGCTCTCTTTGTACCACCTCAATTCTCCTAACTACATCGAAGTTTTCTATATCCACCGCTACAAAAGACCTGACGAGACTCATATTCTCAGACGATAAGACCACCTCGTGAGGAGTTCGCAATTGTGAGGAGCGACGAAGCTGACGCCGCATTTATCCGAATACGGACAATAGACACAGGGAATCGACAAGAGAAGTCGCAACTCTTTTGGCATCGCCTCAAAATCCACAACGAACGTCTCTGTGGACTCCTCCCGTATTTTAGTAAGCAATTTATACGCCTTTTCGGTCAATTTAATTACATATACTCCTCGTTTGTTACCGCCTACTCTCTCCCGGGCGATAAGCCCCCTCTTTTCAAGCCTAGCTAAAATCGGAAGTCCCGTCTTGCTGTCAATCCCGATGTATTTCCAAAGGTTACGTTGTTGATAACTCCCGCCCAGCCTCTCTAGGCCTTGGAGTATTTGGATTTCAACTTCGGTGAGGACATCTGAATCCTCTGTAAACTCCTGGGCGGTCACGTACAGAGCAGAGCCTCCTCTTTATATAGTAATCTCCACGTATAACACGTCTGCAAGCTCTTTCAAAAGCTCCCTAACAGGCCCCTCTGTAGAGTCGGCGGCTCTTGCCAGTTCTTTCTGCGTAATCTCTACGCCAGCCATGTAACATGCATAAAAGACGGCGGCTGCCGCAAGAACTTGAGGCTTCCGTCCGTTCCTTATACGCGGCGATGAGATAATGTAACGAAGTATATCTATTGCTATGCGTTGCACCTCAGCCGACTTCTCATCGCCTATGCCCAACGCAGATACGATCTTCGGTATGTAAATCTTCGGGTCGACGCGCGGCGGCTTAATGCCCAGCTTAGCAGCCACACGCATCAGCTCCATATAGGCGGAGACAAAAGAGGATCTATCTACCCCCAGGTTTTCAATTAGACTTTTTAGAGTGATGGCGGCGACTCCGTGCTTCTTCAACGTGAAGTAGAGAGCTGCGGCGTAGCCCTCTACTCTAGGCGCCCTGTAACCTGCGTCGTACAACTTCTTATACAAAAGTACAGTCTCCTCCACAACCGCCTTAGCTAGATTTAACTTCTGTTTCGCGGCTTCAAGAAACTCTCTGATATCTGCCTCCACACGCTCAAGAGGCGTCGACATGGGCCTGGCAAATTTCTTCAAGCTAAGCGCCTTGAGCTTATCGGCTATTTTAACGTTGCCGTACTCGATATCCCCAAGCGAAGAGCCTATTGGGCCTGAATACGCCCTAGAGGCCTCAGGCTTTCTCCACTCGGGTCCTAGATCCGCCACGCCCTCCCTTATGACCGCTCCACAGTTTTTACATATAACTTGTCCTCTTTCGTAGTCGACAACCACTTCGTTAACTGCGCCGCAGACCGGGCATCTGTACTCCTCTATTTCGAATATCAAACGCCTAGTCATTTTTTCCTTCGTCTCTCTAGGTCTTGTGGCCTTACGTAGAGAGGTTGTCCCACTACAGCCTCTTCATGTGTTATAGGTTTTACTAACCCATATGGCCTCTTCACGTTTCCTATCACGTCGTATAATACGCCGACTTTCTTCATTGTGTACGTGTATACATTGACGTAGAGAGGGGGAACCTCGTCGAGTTTCACCACGAGGTTCCCCAGACGCGAGTAGTGAAGAGCAAGACCAATACGTTTCATTAAAACTACTGTAGGCTCAGATTAATAATAGTTCCCCCCTTCAATACCTAAGTAATACGACACGAAGAGGGCGGAGTTGAGATTTATAAACCCCAGCATTATGGAGGGCGTGAAGTTAGGCGCCTTCTATAAGGGAAGTGATTTAAGAAAACCTACAGGTGGAAAAAAGAGGAAAGTCCGTAAAACAAAGAAAAAAGCCCTAGGTGGAGGTCCGCCGCAGATACCTAAGCTAGGGGAAAACGACGTGCGGCACGTAGAGAGGGTGAGGGGAGGAAACGTAAAGGTGAGGGCGAGAGAGGTAAGATATGCCAACGTCTACGTGCCCAAAGAGAGAAAGCATGTAAAGTCCAAGATCCTCTCCATAGTGTCCACACCTGCAAACCCCGACTTTGCAAGACGTAACTTCATCGTGAAGGGTGCCATAATACAAACGGAGGTCGGCAAGGCGGTCGTAACGTCTAGACCTGGGCAAGACGGCGTTGTAAACGCAGTACTTATAGAATGAAGAAGAAGGGCGGAAGGATTCTTTGGCTTGTCTACCTGGATTCCTCAGTCCCCCGCTCTAGAGGTCGCATAATTCCCCGGGTCCAGGCAGTAAATAGACCCACACTTCAAGAGGTAATCCAAGCGCTCGAGAGACTGGGATACAGGTATCAGATATTTCCAGATAAGAAATACCCGCCTCTCTGGTTTGAAGAAAAGTTACAGGGCTATGTGATTGTCGAGACAGCGGAGAGGATTACAGCGGTGGCTGCTAAGGTAGCCGAGGAGATTAAGAGAAGGAGGGGATAATGTTAACTGTTTTTTTCATAGGCACCGCTGGCTCCGGCAAATCTACCTTGATTGCCGCGCTTTCTAATTGGATGGACGAGCAGGGCTTCGACGTTGGGATAGTTAACCTAGATCCAGCCGCCGAGTATCTGCCTTATGCGCCAGATATCGACATAAGAGATCGAATAAGCGCCAGGAAGATAATGAAGCAATTCAAGCTGGGACCCAACGCGTCTATCATCGCAGCAGTTGATATGGTGGTGACAGAAGCCGAAAGAGTAAAGGAGGAGATGGAGGTCGTAGGAGCACCGATTTATCTAATCGACACCCCGGGGCAGATGGAGTTATTCGCATTTAGACAAAGCGGCGCCTACTTAATTCAGAGACTCTCCGACGTCCACTCGTTAGTAGTTTACGTGGCTGATGCGGTCTACGTCCAGTCCATCGACGGCTTTGCCACCACTATGCTTCTTGCGCTTTCTAGTAGGATACGGTTTAAAAAGCCGCAGATACTTGTGATGAACAAGGCAGATCTACTCTCAGAAGAGGCTCTCACTAATATAGTCAACTGGGCCGAAAGCCCAGACACGCTGTTGGAGTCTATAGAGCTACCTCCCTACGACAAGGAGATTTTACGTTCTATCGCCAACATGGGCGGCTTCGTAGAGCCGCTGTTCATCTCTGCGAAGACCGGTGAAGGGCTGGATAAATTGTACTACCAAATCCAGCTACACTACACGGGAGGCGAAGACGCTCAGCTACCCCCCTGAAAGGGTCTTAGATGGTCTGCGGTGGTGATTACGATCTTTTTCTTATCGCCGAGGTAAGTCTCCACAACGTATGCTCTGCCTCTGACGCCCATCACAACGCCTACTTTGCCTTGGTAACGCCTATGGGGGGCGGTAGATATGAAGGTGGGGTCTATGTCTATCACAACTTTGTCGCCGGGTTTGTACTCGTAGAGAAGTCGAGATAATCCACGCATTCCACGTTCTCTCGGCTTTTTCCTTAGCAACTTCCTCGACTTGTAGCGATATCCGTGAGTCCTCTTGACCATGCGCCCTCAGAA
>JAEMPK010000112.1 GCA_022759345.1 Pyrobaculum sp.
AGGTGCACGTGGCGCGGTTCAGCCCGAGGCCCTTCACAGAAGCCGCCGTGATGCCCCGGCAGGTCCCAGACGCGGAGAAGAAGCGGAGGAGCAAAATCCTATCTCAACTGGCTCTGAAAATTGCCCACTTGAGGAACGGGCTCCGCGTAGGGCAGAAAGACGTAGTGCTTATCGACGAGGTCGACCACGGCTTAGTGGTGGGGCGGACTAGCGACTATAGACAAGTGGTGGTTAAGAGAGGCGCCGGCGATGGGCTGATGGGGGCCTTCGTAGAGGCGGCGCTTGTGGCCGCGGGCCCCGTATACCTATACGGCGAAATTAAAGAAGAGCTTGCTCCCATGGGAATTTCTTGGCGGCCTTCTGGCTCCGTAGCTCTTCGAGCTTCTTAAGCATCGACCGGACCTCCGCCTCGGTTATTTTTCTGAAAAGCGGCTTGACCTCTCCCAGCGGAGTGCCTGGCCTGGGCGGTCTAAGCGCCTCCTCCCACTTGAGCTCCGAGGTCTCGCCCATCATCTTCCACAGCTGGTACGCGCTGTCCGGCACCACCGGGGCGAGGCCGACCGCTAACATCTTTAGGGACCAGTAGGCTCGGTGTAGAACTGCATACGCCGCCTCGACGTCTGTCTTCACGAGCTCCCAGGGGGCCCGCGCGTTTAGGTAGCGGTTACCTTCTCTGGCTATTTCCACCACTGTGTGGAGGGCGTCTTTAAGTTCTATCGCGTCGTAGTGTCTCTCGGCTTTTTTAAAGAGCTCCGTGGCCTTTGCTATGAAGTCTTCGTCTTCTGCCGCCGCGCGGCCCGGCGGCGGCACGACGCCGCCTGTTCGGTTCTTTATAAAGGTAAGCACCCGGTTTATGTAGTTCCCAATGTCGTCGTTCATCACCTTGTTTATTATCTCAAGCGCCGTGGCCCAGGTGAAGTTGGTATCTCTGTTCTCTGGACGTATGTACACAAGGACAAATCTCCAGTAGTCGGCCGGGAGGAGCTGAAGCGCCTCGTCTATCCATATGCCCCACCTCCTGCTTTTGGAGAACTTATCCCCCTCGTACAGCAGATACTCCGTGGAGGCCGTGGAAGTCGGCATGGTGTATCCGCCTCCGTTCGCCAGAAGCAACGCCGGCAGTATTATGACGTGGAAAGGTATGTTGTCCTTGCCCACGAAGAAGATGATTTTCGTCTCCGGGTCCTTCCAGAAGCGCTCCCACTCGCCTTCCCTCCCTAGCCGTCTGAAGTGCTCAATGACGGCGGATATGTAGCCAAGAACAGCCTCAAACCAGACGTAAATGGTCTTACCCTCCGCACCTGGAAACGGCGCAGGGATGCCCCACTTGTTGTCTCTAGTGATGGCGCGGGGCCGCAGGCCCTCCTTAAGCATCGCCAGCGACATCTCCTTGGCGTTCTGCGGCAGGTGCGGGTTCTCCTCCACGTACCTCCTTATCCTGTCCTCCAGCTTCCTGAGGTCGAGGTACCAGTGCCGCGTGGTTCTCCACTCCGGCTTGGAGCCGCAGATGGCGCACCGCGGTTCTATTAACTGCTTCGGGTCTAGGAGTCTTCCGCAGTTCTCGCATTGATCGCCCCTAGCTCTTTCATATCCACAGTAGGGACATCTGCCGATTATGAAGCGGTCGGGTAGGTATATCTTGTCCCTGGGGCAGTACGGCACCTCCTCCTCTTTGGTGAAGATGTAGCCGTTTTCGTAAATCTTGAGGAAGAAGTCTTGGACGAACTTTATGTGGGTATCCGAGTGGGTGTGGGTGTAGAGGTCAAAGGAGATGTTCCACCGCCTAAACAACTCGGCCACGACCTGGTGCATCTTGTAGGCGTACTCCGCCGGGTCGACGCCCAGCTGAATCGCCTCCACCTCAATAGGCGTGCCATGCATATCGCTTCCAGACACGAAAACTACTTCATGCCCCCTAAGTCTGAGGTACCTGGCGTAGACGTCGGCCGACAAGACGGAGCCTATCAAGTTGCCCAGGTGAGGCACCGTCTGGACGTAGGGCCACGCCGAGCCTATGACGAATCTTCCCACGTGGAGAGGAACGGCGGAGTTTATATTATTTCCCCACAATAGACCTCAACGCGGCCCTTACCGCCTCGCGGACGCCGCCAGTTTCATAAGCGGCCAACACCTTAGACCACTTGATTCGCAGAACTAAGACGGTTAACGCGATCGTAATTGCGGCAAGGACCGCTGAGGAGATCCAGGAGTTTCCAAAGACTTGGTCCAATACGGCGAGCGTCGCATCTGCAAATATCACTATGGCGGTTGCCAACACCAACTTTCCTGCCAGTAGGGAGAAGAAGAAACGTCTTATGTTGTAGCCAGTTGCGCCGAGAGGTATGTAAAGCACATCGTCTACAAGCGGCGTCACTGCGAATATAAACACCGCAACATCGATACCCCATTTCGAGACCTTATTGAAAAGCTTCTTGGCGTACACCAGCTCTTCGCCCATAACGGCCTTGCCGACACCGTAGCCGTAGAGAAACACTACGAGCTTTCCCAAAGCCGCACCGAACGCCGTGGCCAACGCCGCCGCCGCCATGTCTACTATGTCACCTCTAACAGTGGCCACGTAGGTGATAGTGGCTAAGTAGCCGGGGACGGGGAGAAACGGTATGAGATGTGATATAAAAACCGCTAAGAAGACGAAGAATACGCCGACGACCATCAACGGCCGAATCTGCGCTGGCGGCGCGAGTACTCCTCAACGACGTAGGCCAGGTCCTCTTTTTCTATCTCTGGCCAGAGCTTATCGAGAAAGATCAACTCGGAGTATGCAGATTGGTAGAGGAGGAAGTTGCTTAGCCTCTTCTCGCCGCCTGTCCGCAGAACCACATCCGGCTCCGGGTTGGGGAGGTCTTTAGTGTCGAGACATTGGAAAAGCGTCTCCTCTGTTATATCCGCTATCTTCACCTCGCCTGTCAGTAGCCGTTTTATGCACCGGACTATCTCCGCTCTCCCGCCGTAGCCTAGAGCAAAGGTGAGGTTATAACTAGAATAGTTGCGGGTCTGCCTCTCAAGCTCTTCCATGTACTTCAAAATTCTGTTGGGGAGGAGGCTCCTCTCGCCGATGAACCTTACCCTAACTTTGTTATCGTGGATCAAGGGATCCTCAAGAGTTCGTCTAAACTCCTCCTCGAATATCCTGAAGAGAATCTCAAGCTCTAGTTTATTTCTCTGGAGATTCTCTGTAGAAAGGGCGAAGAAAGTGACGCTTCTTATCTCGCGGTACTCCAAAGCCCAGATGAGAAAACTTCTCACCTTCTCCACGCCTTTTTTGTAGGCGCGGTAGAAGTCCAGGCCAGCCTTTTTCGCATATCTCCTGTTGCCGTCAGGTATTACCGCTATGTGGCTGGGTATCTTAACAGACACGCTCCCCCACATGCTCATCGCCGCCCTTCTCTATAGTCAAGAGAACAGGCTTGTCGCAGGTGGCAAGCAACATGCCCTGGCTTTCAAGACCCATCATCTTCTTCGGCTGAAGGTTAGCCACGACGACCACGTACTTCCCCACAAGCTCCTCCGGCTTGTAATACTCCGCGAGGCCAGCTAGTATCTGCCGCCTCTCCGCGCCTAGGTCCACCACCAGCTTAATCAACTTTTTGGACCCCTCCACCCTCGTAGCTTCTAGCACCTTGCCAACCCGCAAATCCACACGCTTAAAGTCGTCGATGGAGATTAAAGACATCACGACGCCGTGTGTAGATATATTTAAAGATTACAGCCTAAAATCTCTGTAGACCCCGCCTACTGTATATATGACCACCTCCACTAGTTTAGGCCCGCCTTCCAAGTTATATCTGTAAACTACGGCAACGCCTTGTGCTATGTGCACAACCGCCGACTTCTCTATAAAGCCCTCCCTGATCTCCTCCCTCGGCGGCAACACGTTTGCAAAGTCGCCTGTGGAGGTGGCTAAATATACGTCGACACGCTCCACCAAGCCGTCCCTCCCCACCCGGCTCTCCACGTAGAGAGGAGCGTCTGAGTGGACATGTCTAAGAGGCGCCTCTATCTGCCTAAGCCTACCCACGACGTAGTTAACTGTTTGGTAGACTTGTTCTTTCGAAGCCAGAGGCACCACAACCACCGCCGGAGGCACGGCGAGCATGAAATCTAGAGACATCTCTTTAATATTTATTTTGTCGAAAATCACGCTGTTACGCCTATGACGTAAATCACTAAATCGCCGAGTAGCCCGACGCCCCTAAGCTAGAGACTTTTCTTGAATATACGTCTAAAGACATAGGCCGCCACAAACCCAAGCGTCATTGGTATTAAGTAGACGGCAAGGAGGAAAGTGGGGACACCGAAGTAGCTACTTTCCACTGTGACCGTCACTACGTTTGACTTGTTGGAGAGGAGGAAGTCGTTGCCGAGGAACTTGACGTAGATTTCGTACACGCCTGTGTCGCTAAACACAAGCGTTGTCTTAGTAGTCTTGTTCAGGACAAGCCGCTGTATCTCTGTTTTATTAAATGTCTTGTTGATTTTATACACTACCGCCTCTCCCTCCTCTTTCCCCACCGGGCTTTTCAAAGTAACTACAAGAGGAAGCCCCCCGTCTATCAGGGCAACTCTTCTGCTTGCAGATATGGAGACTGCGACTGGGTTTTTTACTGCGGCGTAGTTCTGCGAGGTGCCGCAGGGGTAGTAGCTGTCGTCGCCTGGGAAGAACACCGTAACGTTGTAGATGCCCGTCTTGTTGAACGTGACTATAAAGCCCGCGCGGGTGCCGTTGACGAAGACCTCTACGGGTAATGTGGAAAGCGGTCGACCCTCGTACCTCCTGAGCACATATACTGTGCCGTTAGGCCCAACGTCCCCCCTCC
>JAEMPK010000171.1 GCA_022759345.1 Pyrobaculum sp.
GCCTGGCCCCCCTGGCGTATAGCGTCTGTACCTTCTGCAACGCCTGTTGCGGGTCCGTGCCTGTGTCTTCGACTAGTAGTTGGAACTGGAAGTTGGGACACATCTTGTTGGCGTCCTCAACGGCTAGTTCTATGGCGTTTTTAACACCGATACCGTAAGACTGGAGACCGCCGGTCAAAGGCAAAGCCGCGCCGATGTAAACCGTCTTTTTCTGCGTTGTGGTAGGTGTGGCCGTCTGTGTAGGAGTTGTGGTCTGCGGAGGTGGGGTGGTTGTTGCCGTTGGTGAGGTGGTCGTTGGGGATTGTTGTCCTCCCGTTGCGAGGAGTGCCGCTATTGCTACTAGTACTACTACGACGGCCGCAATTCCTATATATAGAGTCTTTGAAGCCATGGAAATACAATTCCCACAATATAAATACTTTGAGTATGTATATAACCATATATATAGCATATAGTTCGGTCTTAGTAAGGTTTATTTATGGCGCCTTTTTTAAGTCTATGGAACTAATCACAGGGGTAGATTATCCAACTCTTGCTAGGGCGATTATATTTTCCAATATCTATGTTTTGTTGGGTCTCGGCTTAAATCTAACATATATAACGACTAAGATACCGTCGTTTGCACATGGCGACTTGGCCACGGTGGGGGCCTATGTGAGTTATCTCACCATTATCTTCCTTCTTCAGCCTTTGGGATTGCCCGCCAGTGTGTATGTCACGTTTCCTTTGGTGGCGCTTGTGACGGGTGCTGTGGCCGTCTTGACGTATATAGCGGTGTTTAGGCCAATGATCAGAAGAGGGGCTGGTGTAACACCTCTTATGATTGCATCGTTTGGATTACACTTCGTGATGTTCGCCACTGTTGCCATCGTCGCCGATTACGTCCAGAACACCTACGGGGTACTGAGCAGAAACGTATTGTTGGCTAGATGGGAGTACATATGGCCCGGTACGGACTTTTACACATCCGCATTAATAAACACGTCGATTATGGTTGTCGTTATCACGGCTCTTCTCTATTTACTTTTGTATAAGACTCGGTATGGCATAATCATGAGGGCAAGCATCGATAACTTATACCTTGCGAAGGCCGCCGGGATAAACGTGGAAAGGGTCTTCGCGATTGCGTGGCTCTTGATAGGCGCCGTGACTGGGATCGCAGGTGTTTACATGGCCATGTTCTTCCCAATGACGGAGGAGTTAGGCTGGCTTAGACTTGCCGTTGTGTTTGTGGTGTCGGTGGTGGGCGGCCTTTCTAACATATACGGAGCCGTCCTCGGCGGCTATGTGGTTGGGCTTAGTCTCGTCCTTGGCGCCGCCTATATCCTCACGCCGCTGGGCGTGCCGACCGAGTTTCAGCTTGTGATACCGTTTGCCATAGTCATCGTGATATTGTTGTTCGCCCCCCAGGGTCTCGCCGGCATAATATCAAGCCTGGCTCAGAGGGGGAGAAGATGATTTTACAGATAGACCCCGGCCTCCTTCTGGTATTGATTAGAGAAACCGCGGTCCTCTTTGCCATATATGGCATCTATGTATTAAGCCTAAACCTTGAGGTAGGGTATCTGGGCCTCCCCCAGTTTGGGAAAGTCATGTTCTTGGCGTTAGGAGGCCTCGCCGTGGGGGGCATCACTACGAAAATCGCGTTGATGACTTATGCAGGAATAAACCCTCTTGCTAACATAGACTTGTACTGCTCGGCTCAGCAGTACCAAGCCATTGCCGCCGTGAATAAAGTCTTCGCGGCGTCTCCGCTCGACGGGTTGGCGTTCTTCCTCTTGTCGCTTGTCCTCGCCGCAGTGCTTGCGGGCGTTTTTGGAATCCTTATGTCAGGCCCGGCGTTGCGCCTACGCGAGGATTACCTAGGCATCCTCTTGTTAGTCAGTGCGGAAACCGTTAGAGTCGTCACGACATATACGCCTGCCGTGGCCTGCGGCGTCTTTGGCGCCGTTGTCCCTGACCCCTTTGCCTGGATGGGCGATTTCAGGCCTTGGGGCTATTTAGCAATCACTTTCCTGTTTTTGTTGCTAACCTTCGTGGTTATGGAAAGATTGGCTAATTCTCCGTTTGGGCGTGCTCTTAGGGCTATCCGCGACGCCGAGACCGCCGCCAGAGTGTTTGGGAAAGATATTGTCAAGTTTAGAATAAGAGTGTTGGCTACGGCGTCTGCGCTTGCGGGCATTGCCGGAGCGTTGCTCGTGTTTTATAACAACTTCGTCAACATGGGCCAGTTTGTACCTCTCATAACCTTTGTTGGGTGGGCGATGTTGATCATCGGTGGCATGGGGAACAACGTAGGCGCCTTGGCGGGCGTGGCCATATACTACGCGTTGGATAGGACATTGAGTATATATAAGGAGAGTATTAGACAAGTGATTAATGTCGATCCAATCTTCTTCCAGTACATAATCTTCGGGGTGGTAATAATCCTTGTGCTTATGTTTAGGCCGCAAGGCGTCTTCGGCGAGAAGCCCTCTAAGACTTTAAGCCGCCGTATTTTAGAGAGACTCCGCGGAGAGGCGTAAATATTTATATAGCCATTCCTTTTTCAAGGCCATGGCGATCACGATAGATCCAAAGACGTTCTACGCCAATCCGCCGCCGGGTAAGCCGTTCTATGTGAGATTTGAAGTCCCCGCGGAGGTTGCAGAGAAGGCGTTGGAAATTCTGTCGGTGGCTAGGCAGACCGGCAAAATAAAGAAAGGTACTAACGAGACCACTAAAGCCGTGGAGAGAGGGCTCGCTAAGCTTGTGTTAATCGCTGAAGACGTTGACCCGCCTGAGGTCGTTGCGCATCTTCCGCTTCTATGTGAGGAAAAGAAGGTGCCTTATGTCTATGTGCCGTCTAAAGAGAAGCTAGGCAAAGCGGCTGGTATCAACGTGTCCGCGGCGGCGGCCGTGGTCATCGAACCCGGCCAGGCCGCGGGAGAGCTAGAGTCTCTTGTCTCGAAGATCAACGAGATAAGGGCTAAACACGGTCTAAACGCAATACCGCTACCCGCAGCTGGCAAGAGATAAAGAATTTCTTTATCACTTAATACTCCTTTTCTAGGTCTTTTGTTTTCTTACCCAGGCTAGTTTTCTCGGGTTTCTCCTGTACTTAATGGCGCTTACAAAACATTTCCGGCTACAGTATCGTTGGATTGTGCCATCTGCCTTTACGTACATTATGCCGTAGCCAGGCGGTATATCGGCGCCGCAGAAAGAACACTTGTGGATCTTCATTTTGCCGTTATTTTTCTCGCTTCTCTTTCTGTCTCTCTTAACATTACGATGTCGCCTAACCTCACAGGCCCCTTGACGTTTCTAGTGAGCACTCGGCCCTTGTCGCGGCCCTCGAGGACTCTTATCTTTACTTGTGTTACCTCGCCCGCTATACCTGTTCTGCCTAGTATCTGGACGACTAAGCCAGCCACAGCGTCTTCATACGGCGAGAACTTTACCTCCTCAGACATGGGAGTGGCGTGTTGAGCCTCTATTTAAAGTTTTCAGTTTAGTAATCTCGCTTTTTTCTAAGTATTTATAATCCGTTTTTTGGGAATGTGTGGATCCTCTGAGGCCTCCGCGGGAGGAATTTGAAAAAATAGTGGCGGAGGTGGCCAGGGCGCTTTCGCTTGAGGAGATCCCGCCGGTGGAGAGAACTAGGCGGTATGGCTATTTCTCAGCTAGGTTTCATAAATATAGAGTCGATCATGACAGGCTTAGGGAGGTGGTGGATTCTTTTAAGAATAAGCCTACTGAGTATCTGAGGGGGATCTCTGTAGATGGTCTTTATCTAAATGCCGATTTGAACATAAGGAGTGTCGGCGAGTTGGTGTTTGAGGCTTTAGAGAAGATGGGGAAGAGGTATGGCTTCACCGAAGAGTGTAAAATTGGGTCTTTTCTCGTAGAGCATACCTCGGCTAACCCTGTGCATCCTTTACATATAGGACACGGGAGAAATGCCATCTTGGGGGATTCACTTGTTAGGTTATTGCGGTTTTGTGGCAACGAGGTGGAGACCCACTTCTACGTCGATGATTGTGGCGTTCAGGTAATGTATGCGGCGATAGGGTATGACGCTGTAAGGAGAGAGGCGGAGGAGCGGGTCCGGCGGGTTAAGCCTGATGTGGTAGTTGGGCATGTCTACTCGGCGGTGAACGCCGTGGCTGAGATAAATAAGCTAAAGAAAGAGTTAAGTGGTCAAGTTGACGACGAGAAGAGGCGGGAGTTGATAAGAGAAATAGATGAGTGGATTGCTGTGTTGAAGCGGTTAATGGACACAGAGGGCGATTTAATCAACAAACTCGTGGAGGTTCTTGGACAGAGAAACGTGGCGGACGAGGCGGTTGAGTTGAATAGGAGGTACGAGGCGGGCGAGCCGGAGGCTAGGAAGATCGTGAGGGAGGTCGTCGATTTGGTGCTCAGGGGGCAGAGAGAGACTTTGTCGAGGCTTGGCGTTGAGATAGATAAATGGGATTACGAAAGCGAGGTGGCGGTCTGGTCGGGGGAGGCTACGCGAATAGTTTCTGAACTGAGGAGAAAGTGGCCGCAGTACGTTGAAATGAAGGGTGGGGCGGTGGTATTCCGCGCTGACAAGTTCGTAGAGGACTTCAAGTTGTGGGATGTCCTCGACTTGCCAAAGTTTATCCCGCCTGTTACGTTGACGCGGTCGGACGGGACGACGCTCTATGTGACGAGAGACATAGCCTACGCCTTGTGGCAAGCGAGACAGGGCTTTGATAAGGTTATACGCGTGATATCCACCGAACAGACTCATGAACAAGCCCATGTACGTATTGCCTTATATGCGCTGGGCTATGAAGACGCCGCCAAGAAGATCGTGCACTATGCATAC
>JAEMPK010000044.1 GCA_022759345.1 Pyrobaculum sp.
GCTCCGTGAACAACGTCGACGAGGATAGGGGCGTCGAGTTGTTGGGCTGCGGCTAGGGCCGCCACCAGAAGAACCGTTACTATTTCGGTTCGCTTAAGTGGGAGTATTCAAGTTTTTACAATGTATCGCATAGAACGCCGCCAGCGATCCCCAAATGTTTTAAATACCTGCATCAACAAAACCATGCGAACAGGCCTAGTCCTGGGAATAATTGCGCTAATCGCAATCGCGCTCGTGGCGATTTACTTCGCCACACTCCCCCCACCCACCACGCAGACCACGACCCAGACCACACCCACCACAACTACGCCCACGGCTACAACTCCGCCTACAACAACCCAAACAACTCCGACACCCACAACCAACACCACAACGACTAGCCCCACGACGTCTGCTCCGTCGGCTTGTACCACTCTTTCGGTCGTTACCCGACACCCCACAGATATACTTGACGCAACTAGGTCGTTGTTTCTAAAAAGTGAAGTTGCGAAGAAGTACGGAATTAAAGACGTAAGGTTTATGCAGCTACCCGCGGCGCAGTGGAGGGCGCTCATCCAGACTGGGCAGGTGGATGTGGCTTGGGGCGGGGGGCCGACTCTCTTTGACTCGCTCTATAAGGACGGGCTTCTTCTGCCGCTTGAAGGCCCGGAGGTGAATGCGGCGCTTGCCCAGATACCCAAGACCATAGCGGGGATGCCTATGATGCGAACTGGCCCCGACGGAAAGGTGTACTGGGTGGCTTGGGCTGTGTCGAGCTTCGGCATAACTATAAACACCAAGGTGTTGAAGCAGTTGGGTCTGCCAGAACCCAAGACATGGGCCGACTTAGCCTCCTTTGAATACGGTAAAGGCGTCGTTGAGGGATTCCCCATTACCGGTTTGGCTAATCTCCCCGCTTCTACTAGCGCTACTAGGATTGCGGAGATCATCCTCCAGGCATACGGCTGGGAAGAGGGGTGGCGCATCATAACCCTCACGGCGGCAAACGGCAGAATCTTTGACGGTAGCGAACGTGTAAGAGATGCGGTGATCGCCGGCGAGATCGGCGCCGGGTGGACCATCGACTTCTACGGCTACACCGCCCAGCTCCAGAACCCCGACGCTAAGTACGTCATCCCGCCGGACACCTCTGTCAACGGCGACCCAATCGCGGTGGTTAAGAACACCAAGTGCCGGGACGCCGCTGAGGCTTTTGTGGCTTGGGTAATTACGGAGGGGCAGAGGATTGTGTTCGACCCCAAGATCAACAGGATGCCCGTCAACCCCAACGCCTTCGACACGCCGGAGGGGAGGCAGAGGCCTGACCTAAAGACTATCTACGACTACATGTTGACATTGAAAACCATCGACTTCAACGACACGCTTGCCCTCGCCGTGGAGAACGTGGTGATGTACTACTTCCAAGCCGCCATCACCGACAACACGGACGTCCTCCAGCAGACTTGGAGTAAGTTGTTGAAAGCCTACTTCGACGGGAAGATTGACAGGGCCACAGCCGAGGCCCTCGCCAAGAGGCTGGGCGAGCCGGTGACGTTCGTGGACCCGGAGACCGGCCAGTCTGTCAAGTTGACGCTTGAATACGCCATGAAGATCAACGACAAGTTGAAAGACGCGACGTTCCGCGACAAGATACAAGCGGCGTGGAGAGAGGCGGCGCGGAAGAAGTATCTAGAGGTGGCCAG
Source organism: Pyrobaculum sp. (assembly GCA_022759345.1). Taxonomy (GTDB): domain Archaea; phylum Thermoproteota; class Thermoprotei; order Thermoproteales; family Thermoproteaceae; genus Pyrobaculum. The sequence goes on from JAEMPK010000044.1 coordinate 1,683, forward strand.
TCAAATCCCCTAGTTTTTTCAAAGGACGAATCCGTACCTCGTCTTGAGCACCTTTGTCGTTAATGTAATCGCAACAAACTGTATCGCCACCAGCAGGAGTCCTAGGGTGGCGGCGTCTTGGACGCCGTAGAGACCGCTTTCGAAACGTTCCTGCATGAAGGCAGTTATGGGCATGGCCGTGTCTTGGCCAACGCCTTTCAACACGCCGAGCGTTATGCTGAGGGAGACCTCGCTGGTGACGTAGACAAAGCCAATCAAGGCACCGCTGAGGATGTTGTTCTTAAGCAGGGGGATCAGAATCTTCCTAAGGACCCCGACGTACCCGTCGCCGAGGTTCATGGCCACCTCCTCCATGGAGGGGTGTATCTGCTGTAGCCCGGCGTATATGCTACGCACTGCGAATGGCAACTTCCTCACGGAGTAGCCCACGACGAGGTACAGCTCGGGATGTTTCAGAGGATCTAGAAAGTCGGCTAGGTCGGGGGCGACGCCGCGGAGGCCTGTGGCGAGCTGTAGAGCCGTCAGGAAGTAGGCGTAGGCCACCACCAGCCCCGGTATGGCGATGGGCATCGTGGCAAGGGCGTCGAGGGCGTCGGCCGCTGCGCCTCTCGACCTGGCGGCTGCTACGGCGATGAGCATCCCCACCGCCACCATTATGAGAGTGGCAGCGACGCCGTAGTATATCGTGTTAACCACGCCCCGCAGGAACAGGGGGTTTTGAAAAACTGCGGCGAGGCGCTCCACGGCGTTTTCTAAAGTTAGGCCCTCGGGAAGGGGGGCTGTGGTCCACCTATCTGCAAACACCAACGAAAGCGCCCCCGCGAGGGGGACTGCGGCGGCCAGGACCAGGGGGAAGGCGACGGCGTATATCAACACGGCGCCGAGAGGCCCGGGGACGTAGGTCCTAGGCCTCAGCTGTCTAATCAACATGGCGTACTGCCTAAGCCCCACGTACCTCCTCACGGCGAGGAAGGCGGCGATTGAGATAGTGAGCAGTATGAGGGCAAGGAAGGCGGCGGTTGGGCTTATCTGGCCCCGTAACTGGTCTAGGAACTTGGAGTATATCTGGTAGGATAGGAGCTTCCTGGCGGTCGGGTCGTCTTGGAAGATTATGGGAGCCGCCACGTCGTCTATGGCGAAGATGAAGACTAAGACAAAGGCGGCGGCGAGGCCCGGCATAGATAGGGGCAACACCACGTCTCTGACCGCCTTCCTCTCGTCTGCGCCTAGGTTATGGGCCACCTCCTCTAGGGTCGGGTCGACGCGGGTCAGGGCGGCGTAGATGTTGAGGTAGGCTATTGGCAGGTACATGAGGCTCTGGACTATGGCCACGGCGGCGAGGCCGGAGATCTCCACCTTAAACGGCAGGTTTAAAACGTCGTGGAGGATCCAGTTGAGGGTGCCCCACCGGGGGTCGAGTATCTTCCTCACGACATACGCCGTGGCAAACGGCATGACTATGAGGGGTATTGTGGCGAGGAGGCCGAGTAGGGTTCTGCCCGGGAAGACGTATTTAGCCAAGACGTAGGCCAGCACGTAGCCCAGCGCCACGTCGACGGCGGCTACGGTGAGGGCAACCCAGAGGCTGTTCAACACGACGCCTAGGTCAGGTCCCCTGATTACGACAGTGGGCGGGTCGGTGGGCCTGATGAAGAAGGCGTTGCTGAAGGCGTCCGGGGAGGGGTTGATGTAGAAGGGGTCTGTGATTGAGGTGTAGACCTCGCCTATGCCGGCTAGGACCTGCCAAAATATGAAGACCAGGGGCAGGACTAGGAACAGTCCGAGAAAGGCGTATCCCAACGCGGTGGACCACCTTATGAACCTCATGGCTTGAAGGCCCAAGCCCTCGCGATCTCTGCGGCCACCTCCTCGCCCGGCTGGGCCGGCGGCCTCGGCCCCTCGGCCTTAAGCACCTTCCCCGAGCACCTCAGCGTGGTTTGGTAGTACCTGCCGAGGAAGACTACGTCTTCCACGACGCACTTGACCCCGCCTCCGCCGATGAATATGTCCTCGGGCCGCACCACGACGTCCACCTCCTCCCCCGGCGCCAGCCTGTGGGGGGTCTGGGCGGCTATGGGGAACCCCACGTCTACTGCGGCGGCCTCGCCCTTTGCCTCCACGACGCGTCCCCTGAGCACGTTGGAGCGCCCCACGAAGGTGGCGACGAAGAAGTTGGCGGGCTTGTGGTAGATCTCCTCGGGCTTGCCCACCTGTTGCAACCTGCCGGCGTTCATGACCGCGATTCTGTCGGCGACTGCCATGGCCTCCTCCTGGTCATGCGTGACGTAGATCGTGGTGATGGAAAGTCTCTTTGCGATTTTCCTAACCTCCTCCCTCAGCTCCACCCTGAGCTTGGCGTCTAGGTTCGCAAGCGGCTCGTCGAGGAGGAGGACCTCTGGTTGCACCACAAGGGCCCTGGCGAGGGCAACCCTCTGTTGCTGGCCGCCGGAGAGTTGAAATGGCTTCCTCTCCTCTAGACCCACCAAGTCCACGAGCTCAAGCGTCTCCATAACCCTCCTCTTGATCTCCTCCTCGGTTAGCTTCAGCTTCTTCTTCCTCACCCTCAGGCCGTAGGCCACGTTTTCAAAAACCGTCATGTGGGGCCAGAGGGCCCAGGTCTGGGGAACCATCGCCGTGTTTCTCTCCTGGGTGGGGAGCCACGTGACGTCGCGGTCGTCGAAGAAGATCCTGCCGGAGGTGGGCTCCTCAAGCCCCGCCACGAGGCGGAGGAGAGTGGTCTTGCCGCAACCCGACGGCCCCAACACAGCCACGATCTCGCCGTGGTTGACTACAAGGTCCACGTCGTCGACGGCCGCTACCCGGTTGTCGAAGACCTTACGAAGCTTCTCAAGCCGGACAACGGTCACAGTTGAATCTAAAAGGCCTATTTATATTATGAAGATGTACTCGAAGCCGGAGGTGTAGAATGGGCTTAACGATAAAGTATATAAAGCGGTGGGTGGGGGGCGTCATGTCTTTCGTCTATCCCGACGCCATAGTGTCTACGGCCGGCCATGTGGACCACGGCAAGACGCAGACCACCTACGCCTTATCAGGCATCTGGGTGATGCGGCACAGCGAAGAGGTTAAGAAGGCTATGACGATTAAGCTCGG
>JAEMPK010000190.1 GCA_022759345.1 Pyrobaculum sp.
GAGAACATACGGCAGACGTCCTAATCCAAGCCTACGGCTGCACGCTGGAAGAGGCTTTTAAGAACGCCGCAATTGCGTTAGGAGACCTTACCTACTTCACTGAGAGAGTTCAACCGAGAGTTGAGAGAAGAGTCGTCGTGGAGTACGACGACTTAGAGGGCCTACTATTTAGCTGGATAGATGAGCTGTTGTATCTATTCGATGCCGAGAAGTTTGCCCTGAGCCGAAAAATAGAACTGTCGATTAAAAAAGGTGAGAGATACCGGATCGACGCCTTGCTCTACGGCGAGCCTTATGACCAGGTTAAACATGGATTTACCGGCTTGATAGTAAAGGCGATGACATTCCACATGATGGAGATTAAACAAATAGACGACTACTGGGTGGTTCAATATGTAGTAGATATTTAGGGCGGAATATTTTTACTTAAACAGATTCCTTCGTCTGTGGGATTGGAGGACGTGGGCGAGGTCGTTAAGCTTGAGGTCCCTGTACGTACCGTAAGAGAGGCGGCTCGTGCTGTGGGCGTCGGCGAGGATAAGATAATTAAGACCATCGTAGTCAGCTGCGGAGGCGAGTTTAGGGCGTATATCCTACGTGGCAACAAGAGACTTGACGTCAAATCCCTCGGTTGCCGCCTAGCCACGCCTGAGGAGGTGTTGTCGGTAACTGGTTATCCGGTGGGCGGCGTGCCTCCGGTGTTAAACATCCCTGTATTTATCGATGAAGAGCTGTTGAATGAGGATTACGTCTACGGCGGAGGCGGCGATGACCATAGTCTTTTAAGGTTTAAGCCGCGGGTCTTAGTTGAGAAAGGTTTTGCCAAGCCGGTTGCTCTGTGACCACGTTCTACGAGTTCTTATGGGAAGCGGTGAGGCGGCCAACGTTAATTATAGACTACGCTAGAGAAATAGGGGTCTCTCTTCCGCAACCACCTGAGGAATTTTATCAACGCCTAGAGTATGTGGCCGACGCGGTTGTACGGATTCTAGAGGCCGAGAGAGGCGACGACGCCTTTTGGAGGAGCCGATGCGTAGAGGCGAAAAGGTTCTACCTAGAGGCGTCTCAAGACCTTCGGGAGGTTGGTATAGTAATGAAGGAGTTTCGTCTCTGTTAGATAACCTCAATCTCTTCTTTCAACTGCTCAATTAATTTCTTTTTCTCACCGTCAATTAACTTACGCAGAAGTTTTAACATGTGTAGATTGGCGCGGAGGTAAATAAAGCTGCATCTAAATTATGTGTAGCCTATTTTAAACCAGCATGTCGATGAATCATGGACCTGATCGTGGAGACTGTAGATACATGTCCCTTCTGTGGAGGCGCCTTAGAGCTTGCGGAGGACACAACCTTTGTCTGGTTTGGATGTAGACGATGCATGAGATATGTCAAGAGGGAGAAGAGAGAAATTGTGAGGAGGTTTGTGAATTATAGAGAGAGGAGGTTTAACTGGAGCGGCATGATAACCGAGCTTTACCAGCTTTACACAAGACTTTAAGACTCACCCAGTTTATATTCTCTTCCATGTCTCACAATTTTTACCTCAGTCTTCACAGGGACTTTGAAGCCTGCCCGTAGCAACATTTCATAGAGTTCATAGTCCATGAGTTCTTTAATTACGCCTTGTTGATGTAGCTCGGCGATTTTGCGGAAGAGAGACATCACGTAAGGCTTGTAGAGAGCAAGGGCGTTGTCGATTATCTCCCCGGCTCTCTCGCCTTTAGTTATTTCACGTATCAGTTTGACAACTTCTTCGTCGGTTAACTGCCTCCGCGGAGGTAGTGGCAATGTTTCTTTAAACTTAGTCTTGGCTAGTTCAAGCGCCTTGCGTCTTAGAAGGGCGTCTATATCATCTGTCATGGCTGTAGATGTGTTTCTTAATTTAAGATTTTAGCCTAGGTAAAGCTCGCCGACAACTGTGGGCGTTGTGTGGCCTAGCTTAGTTAGGAGGTCTGGGTTTACCTCCGCTATGTATCCGTTGCCGCCTCCTTCGACTCTTGCCGATCTGTTGGGCAGAGCCCAGGGGATGTCAGCGGCGACCGTCCCGCAGTTGAGCCCCAGGCGGCTACACAACGTCTTTACGACAGAAAGCCCGTCTGTAAGGGTGGCGCCGTCTCTGCTTATTAAAAACGCCGCAGTCTTCAGAGTCTTGCCGTCTTTGACCACGTCGCCTACTTCAAATAGTTTTGTCTCCCTCCGCCGGGCAGAGGCTGCCACGGCGATCAGCTGTGTGACGATAGAGCACCGCACTGTGTTATAGAGTTCTGAGACGGGGTTGGCAACATGAACCGCGTTGCAGACCTCCTCAACAGCACTGTCAGTCAATACGTAGTTGTTAACCTCGGTAAACCCCATGGAGAGAAACGCCTTCCGCACCTCGCCTGCGAATATCTCCACCCAGTGGCGCCGTCCTCCAGTCACTATCCCAGGCGCCTCCCGGGGCAGGCTGTTGTAGCCCAACATGACCGCCACGTCCTCAGCCACGTCTACCCAGGAAAAGACGTTGAATCTATACGGAGGCACCAACACCCTGCCCTCTTCATAGCCGAGACGCGCCTTCTCCACCAGCCGCCTAAACGCGGCCGGGCTCAGCGGGATGCCTAGTAGGTCTCCCACTGCGTCGGGATCAGCGGCCACTTCTCTGTACCTATGGACGTAGGGAGTTCCGCCGGTTACGATCTCCACTTCTTTGCTTCCGCTCCGCTCCAGCAAGGCGTAGATCAGGACAGACAAGGCGTTGTGCACGGCGCGGGGCTCAGTTCCGGTGACGTCTATCAAGACGTCGCGCGTCGACTCCGTGATTTTGCAACATTCAGATCCCAGGACGGGTATTATCACCATTATCTGCCCCGAGCTGTCTACCAACGCCGGTGGTCTCTCTCTATTGATGAAGTGAGAATACTTCTGCCCCTGTTCGGTGCGTTCATACATTTCTCTCACCTTTATGGGTCTATCGAACCCCAGCGGCACGTACTCGTCCTCTTGGCTCACTCTGGTATAGTATATTGGAGGCTTAATCTTCGAAACGTCGTAATACCCTATGGCTATCTTCCGCCTCCCTCTTCCATACGTCTCGTGTAGCTTCTCCTGGAGTTGAATAAGCTGTCTCACAGCTTCATCGTCCAGCTTCACTCCATGTACTACTGCCATAGAGATATACGGTCTCTCTTCAATGATGTCTGCGTTGAGCGTAATAGAGGGGGGCATCAGCTTTATAGGCGGCAGTCCGATCTCCACTTCTGCGGCCCCCTTCAAGGTTCTGGCAAGGCCTTCTGCAGAGAAGTGGTCTGGACGGTCATGCGTGACTTCAAACTTAACTCTCTCCCCTAGATCCTCCTCTATCTCGCACTTTATGTGTTCTAGGTATTTGACAAGCTCTTCAAACTTCAGACGGGTCAACCTCTCTAAGTCGTGTTTCGCAACTTCAATTACAGGCACAACCGTGGAAAGTCAAATATTTTAAAGTAGATACCACAGGTGGCATATGCGCCAGAAAGTGGAGCAGTTTTTTAGAGAACTTGAGGAGAAAATAGATAAAGACATAGAGGCCTTCACCGTCGAGTGGCGTCAATACGAAGCGCTTGCTCAGATACAGCTCAAGGATGACTTTTATGTATTTGTAATATTCTCCTGGTCAGATGAGGATTGTACAATCGAATTTATGGTTGGCGACGAAAACGCAGTGATACAGCCACGGCACCTAGACAAGATAGATAACGCAATCTACATTGTGAAATCTACATACGAGTTGGCGAAGCAGAGATTCACCTGTTTACAGTCTTCTTGATTCTCTCCCGGATGACGTTGAGGAGCGCCTCGTCGTCTTTCCCATCCTTTGGATATATGAAGACCTCCTCCTCCGGCGTCACCGCGCCATCTTTTTCGACGAAGTAGATGAGGCGGACTGGGTAGTCGTAGCCAGCTCTTCTATACAACATACGCATTATCTTAGTAGCAAGCGACCACTCCGCCTTAGTCTTCCACTCCTCCTTTCTGAGGATGTGGCTCTTCAGCTCCACCAGCTCCCTCCTCCCGTCGGAGTATTTCACGAGGAAGTCGGCCTGGGCTGTTACTGTGACTCCATCTATCTGGAACACGACCGGCGGCGCGGGCTCGACCTCAACCACCTTCCTGGCCCACGGCATTAGCTTCATCAGCTTCGCGAAGGCTCCTGTGTGAGGCTCGCCGTAGTGCTCAATAAAGGTGCGAATCGCAACAGCGGCATCTCTCGCCTTCAACAAAATAAGCACCGCCTTCTCGAAAGCCTTCCCATAACGTGAGCTCAAGACGTCAGGTTTCTCAAGCTTAGTTATGTCGCTGAGACGCACCTTAAGCCTCTTAGCAAAGCCCATATACGTCGCGGGGTCTGTATTTAAATACTTTACTTACTATAAGTAAGTGTATAACATGAATGTGGTCGATGTTTTCTCTGGTGGTGGAGGTTTTGGGCTAGGATTTGCCTTAGCGGGGTTTAAGATAGCTGTGGCGGTGGAAATCGACAGAGACGCCGCCCGCACCTACAGCGCAAACCATAGGAAGACAATAGTTCTTCAAGAAGATGTAAGAAACATAGACCACCGAGACCTGGAGAAATACGCAAACCACATCCACGTGGTCATAGGGAGCCCTCCTTGCGAGCCCTTCACAGCCGCCAACCCTAACAGGATGGAGGACCCAGCGGATAGACTATATGTAGATCCAGCAGGTCAACTAACTCTAGAGTTCATACGGCTCGTAGGGGAGCTGGGGCCCAAGGTGTTCGTGATGGAGAACG
>JAEMPK010000193.1 GCA_022759345.1 Pyrobaculum sp.
ATTCCTCGTCGAGACCTAACAGGGCGGCGCCCAACGCCACGACAAACGTGTTGACAAATCTGGCGAGCATAACAGGAGAAGTGACGCCGATGCGCCGCCCTATCTCGCTGATGTGTTTATTATAAGGAAGCCCGACGACCTCGACGCCGTTTTGCCTCAAGTAAGTTACAAAACCGCGCACCGTCGGTTCAAAACCCTGCTCTTTTGCAAATCGCTTAAGCCGCTCCGCCAGAGGCTTCGCCATCATGACGTAGCTATCTGGAGTCTTGGAATCCTCCTCCGTGTTGTAGACAAGGTAACTACCCTTCTTGAGGTGGAAGACGTGTTCCATTACGGCGTGGCCGTCGAAGGTCAACGCCAGCTCTACGTCGTTGCCAGGGGCGGGGGCCGGCCATGCGTCAGAAATCACGCCCACCACATAGCTGTGGCGGCCGCCCGCAATATTGCTCCAGAACTCCCGCCTCGCGTATACGTAATACCCCGCAGACCCCACACCATAGATAAACATAAAAGAAGCAGTCTCCACACCTCTGCCCTGTGGACCTCCAATTAAGAAACTAATTTTCATTAAGTTATAAAACAAATGAAATATTTATATTTTTTGTTAAAGCAAGTCATCCTCCTTGGTACTATTGACTTTCTGTATTTATATATAAAGATTTCAGCATTCGACGTAGATAATTCTCCCAAGTTGGCTTAACTCCAGCCCCTCTAGGAGCTTTCCCCTCTTCTGCACATCTCTCTACCACGGTACAGTCAAACCCGCGGAGCTCCGGCGCAGACTGTCCGTAGGACCTCCACCAGATGCTCAACATCTAGCCACAGCCGCTTGACGGTGATCACATGCGCCTCAGCCAGTATATACATCTCGCAACAGCTGTAGAGATACTACAGCCACCCTTTAACTCTTTTAAGGACGTCCCGGGCCCTCCGCCGCACTTATGACATCCATTCCTTCACGATGTCCCGGATGCCCGTCAGAATCATCTCAGTGGCAACCGAGGCGATGATAAGAGACATAAACCTACCCAGCAACCTCAGAGGCGTGGCGCCGACGTATCTTATCACTCTTATACCGATTAGAAGCGTAGCTGCCACTGCAGTCGACGCCACGAAAGCCGCTAAAAACGCCACTAAAGGACCATACACCGAGGAGATGACTATGAGAGCCGTAATAGTTCCAGGACCCACTATCAGCGGCGTGGCCAACGGCACCACCGCCTGCTCCTCTGCGATCTCTATCTTACTTACATAGGAGCCTGAGACCAGCGTCATGATGGATATGGCCAGAAGCACCACGCCGCCTGCGATCCTAAAACTATCTATACTCACGCCGAAAACCGACAGTATAAAGCCGCCCGCCAAGGCGAAGATAGAGGCAAGCACGTACACAACCACCACCACAGTGGCTGTGATCTTTCTCACATACGCAGGCCGCTCAACGGCGAGAGGACCTATTATGGCCAACTTCCCAATTGGATTCATAATCGCATAGAGCTGACCCACCAAACCCAGAAACCCAATGACACCCAGCTCAGACACGCCAAGCCAACTCCACAGATATATAAAGACTTCCAAACAACGCCGACACGCTTCCAGCATTTCGACGTTCTGAAGACAACACAATTATTAACAAAACCGGCCAACCCTCAGTCTGCAAATAGAGTTTTAAGCCTGTACTTATCCTCTCTGGGGCGCCGAGGGGACGGGGGCGGCTCGGAGACGGCCGCCCTCTGGAACCTCCCGCACCGCCCGCGGAGGGCGCCGGCGGGCCGCCGCAAGGCGGGGGTAAAAACCAGCCGGCGCCGCGGCCCCCAAGCAGGGCCTGTGAGGCCGCGGCGAGGCCCGGGTAGGGGGTTAGATGGATACCGAACAGAAGCGGGGGTATGCGGCGCCCCCATCTTTTAAAGTGATGTATAGATACTGCCGTGATTTTGCTGGGCTCTGTGGACGGGGCGCCGAGGAGAGTGATCAGCTTGAACCCGTCTGTAAACGAGTTTTTAGCTCTGCTGGGGGTTAGGCTGGCTGGGCGGGACGTCTTTTCGTACAGGCCTGTGGAGCTTATGGAGGTGCCCGCTGTGGGCACCTTCGTCGACGTAGACGTCGAGGCGGTTAGGAGGATGGAACCAGACCTAGTGGTTCTGTACTACCCGGTCCAGCGCCACCTGGTGGACAAGCTGGCGGCCGTTGCCAAGGCCGTCGTGGCGGTTCCCACCCCCGTCAACGTAGACTTTGCGGCGGCTGTGTTCAGGTTCTTCGCGCGGCTCTTCGACAGAGACGAGGAGGGGGACAGACTGGCCGGGATCTACCGCGACCTGCTGAGAGGGCATCCGCTGTATGAAGACGTGCTCGCCGTGATCAACCTAGGCGTCTACGACGTGGCGTGTAGCAACTCCTACGTGGCTGACGCCCTCACGCGCGTCGGGCTGAGGTACATGTCGGGCCTCCCCTGCGTCTTTAAACACGGCGACTCGCCACCTGCGGAGCTGATAGAGAAGGCGAACTTCGTCATCTACGAGGCCCGGGGCAAGAGGTTCTACCCGGGCGAGGCGGGCTTTTTGAAGAACAAGCCTCACGTAGTCACGCCTAACGACACCCTCGCCCACTACGGGCCTTCTCTCCCCCTCGACCTCCGTCTCGTGGCGGAGGCGGCGGCGCGGGGCGCGGAGTGGGTCGGCGAGACTTCAAGCGTCCTCAGGCCTTCGCTTAGGGGGGAGTGGTACCGGCCGTATAGATGAGAGTGGTGGTCGGCATAGACGACACAGACAGCCACGGGGGTGGCTGCACCACCTACGTGGGCTACGTCTTGGCTCGGGAGGCGCTTAGGCGGTGGGGCCCCGGGGCCTTTAGAGACTTCCCGCGGCTGATCCGGCTAAACCCCAACGTGCCCTTCAAGACGAGGGGAAACGCCGCGGTGGCGCTTGACCTGGAGGTGCCGGAGGGCGACGTGGAGGAGGTGTGGCGGCTGGCGCTTGAGGTAGTCAAGCAGTACGCGAGACGGGAGGGCAAGACAGACCCCGGTGTAGCTATGGCGGTGGGGGAGGTGCCGGAGAGGGCGAAGCTGCTGTACCGCATGGCCCTCACGCAAGTGGTGAGCCTAAGCGCGGCGGAGAGGGCTGGCGTGAGGACGTGGGGCGGACGCGGCAAGATAGGGGCTGTGGCGGCGGTCGGCGCGGAGCTCCCCAAGTCCACCTTCGAGCTTCTGGCCTATAGATCCGGGGAGAGGGCGCCAATGCCCAGACAGCTTGTGGAGGCCATGGAGGCGCTTACCTTCCCCTTCACCTTCCACAACCTAGACGAGGACAGGGTCTTGATCCAGCCCCGGGGGCCGGACCCTGTGTACTACGGCATACGCGGGCTGACGCCGCACCACCTCCTATACGCCCTGAGGCTTCTGGAGGCTTGGGGCTTCAAGCCCTCCGGCTGGGTCATATACCGGACGAACCAGGCCGTAGATGCCCACCTAGAGCTGGGGGTGTTCTTCGACGAGCCTCTGCCCTACTCCTTCTACCGCGTCCGCGGCATAGTGGCCGAGGCCAGGCGGGTGAGGGGCAGACATCTAATAGGAAAGCTGGACAACGGCGTCGTCTTCGTGGCGTATAGACACTTGGGCAGGCTGGCGTCGGAACTGGAGAGGTGCGTCGGCTGCGACGTGATCCTCTACGGCGGCCTCAAGCCGCGGCGAGGCGGCCTCTACCTATACGTAGAGAGAGCGTACATCCTGGGGAGGTACGTGAAGGTCAAGACGCGGTGTCCCTACTGCGGCGGGTCGCTTGAGAGCCTCGGGCGGGGCAGGGGGTGGGCCTGCAGGAGGTGCGGCATGGTGTTCCGCACAGCCGCCGTAAAATGGCTCTACGACACCTCGGCCAGGAGGCTGTTGCTCCCGCGGCCCGGCGAGTGGCGCCACCTCCTCAAGCCTCCTGAGATAGACGCGTCGATCGCCAACTTCTTCACGCCGCGCGACGTGGAGTGGATAGGCTAGGCCAGGAGAGACGCCAAGACGGGCTCCACCACCCTCCGCGACGCCTCGGAGAGAGAGGAGAGGTACTGGTCGACGAGGCTCGCCACCAGCAGCTTGTGCAGATCCTCCCTCCTCACGCCCCGCGCCCTCAGGAAGAACTCCTTCTCCTCGTCGAGCGCGGCGTCGGCGGCCGAGTGCCTCGCGCCCTCCACCTCCCCAGTCTCCACCAGTATTACGGGCTGGGTGTTGGCGACGGCTCCTTCGCCGGCGATGTACACTACGCCCTCCACCGCGCTGTCGCTCCCCACGCCGCGGGGCGTTATCCTGCCCACCGCCCGTTGCGTTACGAAAGAGCGGTCTGCGGCCACCGCGTAGAGCCTGGCGTAGCCGCGGCCCCTAGGCGCGTCGTTTATCAAAGAAACCACGTGGTCTATGCGGCTGTCGCCGAGCCCCAGCTCGATGCCCACCGCCTCCGCCGACGCCCCCTCGCCGATTATGTACTCCTCCCTCACCGCGTTCATGACGCCCCCCACGGCGAGCGGCCGCGCCGCCACAGACGAATAGACGGCCAAGGCGGAGTGCACGTACTGCGGCCCCCCGCCCCGCGACGCCAAGACGTACTCCACGCCTCCTCTAACCACGCCCTCCACCACCGCCGTGTGCATGGCCCCGGGGACGTTCTCCACGTAGACCACGACGGAGCCGGCCGCCGACTCCGCCACGTCCAGCACCACGTGGCTAGCCACGTGTCCCCCCGCCGACGACGACAAAAGCCTCACCACAAGCGGCTCGACCCGGCCC
>JAEMPK010000142.1:0-2349 GCA_022759345.1 Pyrobaculum sp.
GTCGGCTTTCTCTTTAGACTTCGCTTTGGCGAGACTCTCGAGTTCATGGAAACGGCGCTGAGGGAGAGGAGCCCCAGAAGTCCTCTCCGGGAGGTCTTTGTGAAGTTTTGGCGGGGGACCATAGTGGGTATTGTGCTCGCCGGCACGGCGGGCGCCATTTTTTACTACGGCAACACCTACTCTCCGAATCTCGCCGTGGCGCTGAAGGCAGTAACTTCACAAGAGCAGTTCTTGGCGGTGGTGGTGTTTGCGTTGATTGAAATCGTTGGCGTAGTTGTAAGCGGATTTCTCTCCGAGAGAATAGGCCCCAGAGCGGTCATCGTAGTAGCGGCTCTGCTGGGGCTGGCGCCCGCCTTCTTGATACAGCAGATAACCCAGGGCTTCGGCGGTCTTTTGACGGTGGCATCTTTGACAGGTCTAGTCCACGGACTTATGTACACAGCCGAGGCCGCCTTCTTGGCCGAGATATATCCCACGCTGGCGCGCACCACAGGTCTTTCGGTCTCTTACCAGTTTGGCAACGCCATCTTTGCGGCGACTGCTCCTATGGTGATGACGTGGCTCTATCAGTCGTCGGGCTTGTCCGCTGCCTCAATGTATATCATCGTCTTGTCTATAGCCACCGCGCTTCTTGTGGCCGCATATAGGCGATGATAGTGGCGGTAGACGTCGGGGGCACGTTTACGGACTTCGTGGCGGTAGATGAAAACGGCAATCTTTCCGCATTTAAGCTTCTCACGACGCCGAAGAGGCCTGAGGAGGCCGTCATTAAGGGCTTAGCTAAGTTGTCATCAATAGAGGAGGTCCTACACGCGTCGACCATCGGCACCAACGCCCTCCTGGGCCAGGTGGGACTTGAGCTGCCCCGGGTGGCTCTCTTCACCACCAAAGGCTTTAGAGACGTCATAGAGATCGGGAGGCAGAACAGGCCGCGTCTATACGACTTGTTTTTCGAGAAGCCACGTCCCTTAGTTCCTCGCCACCTGCGGTTTGAGGTCGACGAGAGAGTTTTGCCAGACGGCACAGTGCTGAAGCCGGTAGACGCCGCCGAGGTGGAGTCGTACGCCGAAGAGGCCCTTAGGCAGGGCGTCGTCTCGGTTGCTGTGGCGTTTCTCCACTCCTACGTGAACCCGGCCAACGAGGAGGCCGCCGCCGCAGTTCTCAAGAGACATTTCCGTTACGTCACGCTTTCCAGCGAGGTTTCGCCAGAGCCTAGGGAGTACGAAAGGACGTCAACTGCGGTGGTCAACGCGGCGTTGATGCCTTTAGTGAGTCGCTACCTAGAGGAGTTGGGGAGATACGTGTCTTCTCGAGGCGGCCGTCTCTACGTGATGGCGAGTTCAGGCGGCCTCGTCACCGTGGAGGAGGCGTCGAGGAGGCCTGTCCAGCTGATCGAGTCAGGCCCGGCGGGTGGCGTCGTGGCGGCGGCCGAGTTCGCCAAGGCGCTTGACATCAAGCGCGTAATTAGCTTCGACATGGGCGGCACCACCGCCAAGGCCGGCACGGTGGTGGATTTCGAGCCTGAGATAACCACGGAGTATGAGGTCGGTGGGGAGTCTCACCACGGCCGCGTGGTTAAGGGCTCTGGATATCCTGTGAGGTTCCCGTTCATAGATTTGGCGGAGGTCTCGGCGGGCGGAGGCACCATTGTGTGGAGAGACGAGGCGGGAGCGCTGAGGGTGGGGCCTATAAGCGCCGGCGCCGATCCGGGCCCCGTTTGCTACGGACTAGGGGGGACCGAGCCCACTGTGACCGACGCAAATGTTGTACTGGGCAGAGTGGCGTCTCTCCTGGGGGGCGAGATGAGGCTGGACGCAGAGGCGGCGTTTAAGGCGTTTAAAAAGCTGGGCGACCCCGTGGAGACTGCGTGGCGGGCCGTCCAGTTGGCGAATATGGAGATGGCGCGGGCCGTGAGGCTGGTCACGGTCGAGAGGGGGCTGGACCCCAGCGAGTTTGTACTCTTCGCCTTCGGCGGCGCGGGGCCGCAACACGCCGCCGAGCTTGCTGAGGAGCTTGGGATATCTACAGTGGTGATTCCGCCGGAGCCAGGCGTCTTCACGGCGCTGGGGATGCTCTTCGCAGACAGTAAATTCGAGGCGCGGGCCTCTTATCCGCGAGACTTAGAGGAGGGGTTCCGGAGGCTTGAGAAGGCGCTTTCTGTACATAACCCCACCTACTACGTCAGGCTTGCCGATGTACGTTACGTGGGACAAGGCTGGGAGCTTGTGGTACCTGTGGGGAGACCCGCCGACATAGAGCAGATAAGAAAGACTTTTGAAGAGAGGCACATGGCAACATACGGTTTTAAACTAGATAAGCCGATCGAGGTGGTGACCATCCGCGTCTTTG
>JAEMPK010000142.1:2449-4756 GCA_022759345.1 Pyrobaculum sp.
ACATACGGTTTTAAACTAGATAAGCCGATCGAGGTGGTGACCATCCGCGTCTTTGGCGTTGTGGTGCGTAAAAAGCCAAAGCTGAGGGAGCCGCTGGCCGGAGGCGAGCCTAAGCCGGCCTTGTATAGAAAGGCGTACTTCGGAGAGTGGGTAGAGACGCCGGTATACCGGCGGGAGGATTTACCACGCGGCTTTAGAGCCGACGGGCCTGCGGTGATTGAGGAAAGACACTCAGTCACGGTGGTGCCGCCTAGGTGGCGTGTGGAGGTGGGTAAGATGGGGGTGTTGGAGTTGAGGAGGATATGAGCTGGGAGCTGATCTACAGGGCCACCGTGTACATAGCCGAGGAGGCGGGCGTCGCGTTGAAGAAGTCGGCGCTTTCGCCTAACATTAGGGAGCGGATGGACCACAGCGTCGCGGTGCTAGATGCGGAGGGGAGGATAGTGGCCCAGGCGGAGCACATACCAGTACACCTAGGCTCCTTCTACGTCGGCGTGAAAAACCTCTTCAAGGCGCTTATGGACGAGGGGGTGGAGCTTGAGGAGGGTGACGTCGTCGCGACCAACGACCCCTACATCTCCGGCACACATTTAAACGACGTGATGGTCCTCACGCCGGTCTACTGGCGTGGAAAACTCGTGGCGTATGTGGTGAATAAGGCCCACCACGTGGACATAGGCGGCCCCGTTCCAGGCAGCATAAACCCCAACGCCAGGACTATCTACGAGGAAGGGTTCATATTGCCGCCGGTCAAGATCATGCGCCGCGGCGAGTTGAACAAGGAGGCGTTATCCATCTGGCTGGCCAACGTCAAGACGCCGGAGGTGGCGATGGGCGATTTAAACGCGCAGATAGCGGCTAACAGAGAGGGGGCGCGGCGCGTGGTGGAACTTTTTGATAAATATGGCGAAAAAACGGCTGAGGCGTGGGAAGAGGCCATAAAGTACGGCAGAGAACTCACCGAGAAGGAGGTGGAGAGGTGGCCAAGAGGTACATACGAGGCTGAGGACTACCTAGAGCTCAGAGACAGGCGCTTAACTATACGGGTGAGGCTAAACGTGGGGAGGTGCGTCAAGGCTGACTACACCGGCACAGATCCCCAGGTGGAGGCGCCTCTAAACGCCGTGTTGGGAGTCACCTTCGCCGCCACGGCATTCCCCATCAGATGCCTAGTCGGCGACGTGCCTACAAACGAGGGCTTCTACAGCTGTATCGAGGTCGAGGCGCCAGAAGGCACTCTGCTGAATCCGAAGAAGCCGGCGGCTGTGTCGGGCGGGAACCTAGAGACAAGTCAAAGAGTTGCCGACGTGGTGTTTAAGGCGTTGGCACAAGCCATGCCGGAGAGGGTGCCCGCGGCCGGCTCCGGCACCATGATGAACGTGATGATGGGCGGGGTGTACGGAGGTAAATACTGGAGCTACTACGAAACCATAGGAGGGGGGACAGGCGGCCGGCCTGGGAAAGACGGCGTGTCGGGCGTCCACGTCAACATGACGAACACTCTAAACACGCCGATTGAAGTGGCGGAGAGGACATACCCACTGCTCTTCACCGCCTATAAGATCCGGGAGGGAAGCGGCGGGGCAGGCAAGTGGCGAGGCGGCGACGGGATAATAAGGGCGTTCAAAGTCCTGGCCCCCACGAGGTTGGCCATACTAGCCGACAGATTCGCCACCGGCCCCTGGGGCCTTAACGGAGGCGCGACAGGAAAACCCGGCAGGGCATATATTAAAAAGAGAGATGGCAGAATAATCGAACTCGACAGCAAGACCGCAGTAGATCTAGAGCCCGGCGACGAAGTGGTGATAGAAACGCCGGGAGGCGGCGGCTGGGGAACACCTTTATAAACACAGACAAATATAGAGCTGGCGGGGGGCTGCACGGCGCGCCGGCCGTGCGCCGCCGGGAGGCGGCCCTAGGCTTAGGGGGCCCGAAACCGGGGCCGGGCGGCGGCTTCGGCGGCGTGCCGTCTGGGCTTACCGACGAACCCCGGTCCGGCGGGGCGTCGGTCCCCAGGCTACCCCGGCCGTAGGGCCGGGGGGACCTGGGCATGCGGGGAAACGGCGGAGGTCCGGGAGGGAGCACGCCTAACCCGCAGCCGGCGCGTTCGCCGGGGCGCCGGGGGGAGGGACGCCCGGGCGGGCGCCGCCCGGAGTCGTCGTCGGTCCCGGGTCG
This sequence comes from Pyrobaculum sp., assembly GCA_022759345.1. GTDB lineage: Archaea > Thermoproteota > Thermoprotei > Thermoproteales > Thermoproteaceae > Pyrobaculum. Next base: position 4,625 of record JAEMPK010000142.1, read on the forward strand.
CCGCCGCTTTAGAGCGCTCGTATAATCTTGCCGAGGCCCCCTCTGCTGGTCATCAACAATAGCAGTAGACGCCGCTGGCGTCCTCCGCCTTTGGCCAACTCTGCACCTGCCTCTTTGTATAGATCCACGTCA
>JAEMPK010000197.1 GCA_022759345.1 Pyrobaculum sp.
GAGGACCAGGTGTACTGCGGCGACCAGCCCTGCGTCCCCTACGGCTTCATCGGCAACCCCCCCACCAAGGTGGCTGTGGAGTCTCTGGGCGAGGTGCGGGAGCGGTTCCTACGCTTCTTCGAGCGGCACGGCCACACGCGGATCAAGCGGTACCCCGTCGTGGCGAGGTGGCGCGACGACGTCTACCTAGTGGGGGCGTCGATATACGACTTCCAGCCCTGGGTCACAAGCGGGGCTGTGCCGCCCCCCGCGAACCCCCTCGCGATTTCTCAACCATCCATACGGCTGACAGACGTGGACAAGGTCGGCCGCAGCGGCCGGCACCTCACAGGCTTCGAGATGATGGCACACCACGCCTTCAACTACCCAGACAAATTCATCTACTGGATAGACGAGACGACGGAGTACGCCTACGAGTTCTTCACAAAGGAGCTGGGCATACCGCCTCACGAGATCACCTTCAAGGAGTCCATGTGGGAGGGGGGCGGCAACGCTGGGGAGTGCTTCGAGGTTTTGGTGAGGGGGCTTGAGGTGGCGACCCTCGTCTTTATGCACTACGAGGTGAAAGACGGCAAATACGTAGAGCTCCCCCTGAAGATCGTAGACACGGGCTACGGCCTGGAGCGCATCTACTGGCTCCTCAAGGGGACCCCCACCATCTACGACGCCGTGTTCGGGCCCTTCCTCGCCAAGGCCAGGGAGAAGACGGGCGTGCCTGAGCCGCCTAAAGACGTCATGGGCAAGGCCTCCATCTACTTCGGCCAGATGGACCCCGAGGTGATCGCCCTCGAGAAGGCCTACGACCTAATCGCCGAGAAGATCGGCGTGGACCCCAAGTGGTTTAGAGACGTGGTGAGGCCCCAGGAGGCGCTGTACGTGCTGGCCGACCACAGCAGGACGGTCTCCTGGATGATCGCCGACGGCGTGATACCCTCCAACTCCGGCGCCGGCTACCTCGCCCGCCTGCTGATAAGGAGGACCCTCCGAAACATGGCCATAGCCGGCATAGACGTGCCGCTGGTGGAGCTCTTCGACATGCACCTAAAGGAGCTGAGGGCCGACTACCCCGAGGTCTGGGACGCGAGGAGCTTGATACTTGAGCTGGTGGAGCTGGAGGAGAAGAAGTACAGAGAGGTCCTCAAGTCGGCGCCCTCCGCGGTGAAGAAGGCCGTGGAGGAGGCCCGGCGCAGAGGCAAGCCGAGCCTCGACGCAGACGACCTCGTGGCGCTTTACGACAGCGCCGGCCTGCCGCCGGAGATAGTGGCGGAGGCGGCCAAGTCCCTCGGCGTCGAGGTGAAGGTGCCCGACGACTTCTACTCGAGGCTCGCGGCGAGGCACGTCAAGCGGGAGAAGCAGCCAGAACGCGCCCTCGTGGAGATGGCCAAGGTGATAGACCTCCCCAGGACCAGAGAGCTCTTCTACGAAGACCCCTACATGAGGAGCTTCAAGGCGAAGGTGCTGAGGGTGCTGGACGGGAGGTACGTGGTCCTGGACCAGACCGCCTTCTACCCAGAGGGCGGCGGCCAGCCGGCGGACGTCGGCGTGTTGAAATACGCCGGAGGCGAGGCCAAGGTGGTGGACGTCCAGAGGGTGGGGCACGTCATCGTCCACGTGGTGGAGGGGCAGCCCCCGCCGGAGGGGGCGGAGGTTGTAGGCGAGGTGGACTGGGAGAGGAGGTACGGCCTCATGAAGATGCACACAGGCACCCACGTCCTCATACAAAGCATAAGGAGGGTGCTGGGCCCCCACATATGGCAGGCAGGCGCGCAGAAGGACATACCGTCGAGCCGCATAGACGTGACCCACTACAAGCTGCCCACGCCGGAGGAGGTGGCTGAGATAGAAAGACTCGCCAACGGCGTGGTGCAGGCGGACCTCCCGGTCTACGCAAAGGTGATGCCGAGGAACGAGGCGGAGGCGAAGTACGGCTTCATACTGTACCAAGGCGGGGTGGTCCCGGCGAGGGAGATCAGAGTGGTGCAGATAGGCCCCGACGAGTCGCCCTACGACGTACAGGCCTGCGGCGGGACCCACCTCAGACGCACCGGCGAAATCGGGCTCATAAAAATCCAGAAGGTGGAGCGCATAGCAGACGGCGTCGTGCGCTTCATCTTCACCACAGGCATGCACGCCCTGGCCTACGTACAAGAGCTGGAGCGCCAAGCCGCCGAGGCCGCCGCCATAGCGGGAGGCTCCCGGGAGAGCCTCGTCGAGTCCGTGAAGAAGCTGGCCCAGAGGGCCGAGGAGGCCGAGAAAAGAGCCAAGAGGTACGCGGAGCTCTACGCCGCAGCCCTAGCCGAAAGCCTCAAGGGAGAGCCCGCGGGGAGGTACAAGCTGGCCGTGGTGGAGCTCGACGACGAGGAGCTGGCCAAACGGCTGGCGCAGACGGCGACGAGCCGCGACAAAGACCTAATCCTCGTGGTGGTAGGCGGCGGGAGGGTCAGCATATACACCGGCGGAGTCGACGTGGCGCCCATAGTCAAGGCCCTGAGGGAGGTCGGCTTCAGAGGCGGCGGCTCCAAGACCTTCGCCCAGGGACAGTACAGAGGCGACGTAGAGACACTTAAAGAAGCCATAAAGAAGGCCCTGACATGATACCCACCAACCCCCGCGAACTTGAGAAGCTGCTAAAACGGATGGGCATCAAGGTGGAGGAGGTGGACGCCGCCTATGTGGAGATAAAGCTGAAAAACGGCGAAGTCCTCAGGATAAACAACCCCACCGTGGCCCTGATGAAGATGCCCAACAAGATGTGGATATACCAGATACAGACGGCGGAGGGCGCCGTGCAGAAAGCCGCGCCGGCCCCCCAGCCGCAACAGACGGCGGAGTACCAACCCAACGAGGAGGACATAGCGTTAATAATGGAACAGACAGGCGCCACGCGAGACGAGGCAATAAAAGCCCTCGTAGAAGCCAAAGGCGACTTAGTACAGGCAGCGATGAAACTACTCTCACAAAAACGACAATAAGACAAAGAGCGCCGCAACGAGAAAAACCGCCTTAACGGGTTCTATTTCGTCGACAGTCAGACACGGCTATTATCTGGGTCTGCAGACGCTGAGGACATCGCCGACAGAAGAAGCCGGGCGCTTTGCGCCGTTGCCGAGTTCTCTGCGGACTCGCCGACGAGCAGTGGACGCGGGGGTATAGGCGTAGGGCCCCTCGGCCGTTTAGGCCGCGTTGTGTTGACTGCGGCGGGGATTAGTGTGAGACAAGTTTATAATGTGGTCATATCTGGGGCATATGCCAGCTAGGCCGGCTCGTTGCTACAAGAGGATAAAGGGGCCGCCGTACACAAGGGAGGAGTACATACACGGCGCGCCTATGATTCAGATCCCCAAGTTCGACATGGGCACCACCAGCGCCGCGGCCAGGGCCGCGTTCCCCATGGTGGCTAAGCTGGTAGTTGAGGAGAGAGGCCAGATCAGAATGCAGGCGCTGGAGGCGGCGAGACAGATGGCGTCTAAATACCTCACGAAGTACGTGACAGACGCCAACTACTACATGCGTCTAAACGTGATCCCACACCACGTCCTGCGGGAAAACAGAATGTTGGCGATGGCCGGTGCAGACCGCCTCCAGGAAGGCATGAGACTGGCCTTCGGCTCCCCAGCCGGCAGGGCTGCCCGGGTGGAGCCCGGCCAGGTCATATTCTACATAGAGTTCAAGCCAGAACACCTAGCCCACGTGAAGGAGGCGCTTAGACGCGCCGCCTCTAAGTTACCGCTACCCACGCGGATAATTATAGAGCCTAAGGGCGATGGAGACGGCAAGACAACTACACAAAGATAGGATAGAGGTAGCCCTCACACTGCTGGAGCGGGTCCTCACAGGCGCGGTAACCTCCCGCTCGGCCCTAGTGGCCGAGCTGCAGGCCCTATACGCCGCGAGGGGCATCGAGCCCTTCCGGGGGCTGTCCAAGGAGGGGGTCTACGACAAGGAGATAGCCACCGTATACCTCGTAGGCCTCTACGGCGCCGCGGTGCTGAGCCCCGGAGACTACGACAACATATTCTACATCGAAAACAAGTCGCTGGAGGCTGTGGAGATCATAAAATCGGTGACCGAGGTGGTCCCACCCGAGACGAAGGAGGAGCTGAGGAAGAAGACCGAGGAGGTGAAAGGCAAATCTACAGAAGACAAAGTGTTTAGGGTCCTCAGGCTCGTCTTCACAGGAGCCGTACTGGGCTACTACCCAGAGATCCTGATGGTCAAGGCAATAAAGACCTACGAGATGGTCTACCCAGACCTCTCTGAACGCCTCGTCAACTACGCCGCGTTCTACAGCGCCTACAAAATCGCCGAGGAGATAGCCCTCGGCAAGGTAAGAAACCCCGACGACCTGAAGATACTGAAATACACCTACTGCCTAAAGCTCGGATTCCAGAAGTGCAAACCCTCCGACAAGCTCATCGCGGAGGTCGCGGGCTCGATATACAAAGTCAACAAAACCCTCCTCGCCAAGCTCTTCGCCAAAGGAGCCCTCCCCAAGCTGGGCTGACGTATCACCCAAATAAAACAAACCCACCGTTAATAATACGCATAGACCATACAACGTCCCACGTCTCCCCACCGCCCCCGGGCCCAGCCCCAGGGGCCCCACCCCTGCGGGCGCGGGGGACAAGCCGGCGGCGCTGGACGGGTCCACCCGCCCGGCGTTGCCGGCGAAATCGGCGCCGACGGTCGGGGGACGTGGGACTTCCTATTTACAGCTT
>JAEMPK010000137.1 GCA_022759345.1 Pyrobaculum sp.
GCGAAGACTCTGCAGTACTGCGACGAGGAGCCTGGCGTAGTTATAGAGAGGGCGAAGGAGGCGTATGTTGAGAAGCTCGCCACGTTGATTAAAGTGCTCTATGCGCCCACGTGTTCCAAGGCCAGGACCTTTGTAAATCTCATGGTTTATGGACATCTTCCGTCCTTAATCGCCGCCCAAGCGGCTCACTACGATGTGGTGGACTCTAAGGTGAGGATGCTTGAGAAACTTCTTGTTCTTATCGATAAGGTTGGCGGACCGCATAGAGAGTATGTGAAGATACTTGCGTTGCAGTCTGCAGAAGAGCTTAGGCGAGTTATGAAGCCCACGTGGCACTTGAGGGCGTTGAAAGTCGGCGGAGGGGTATTGTACAAAGAAGCCACCTAGATAGTGGTGAGGGAGATGAGTAGAGAATGCGGCGTGGCTCCTAGGCAAATCCAGTTGAGGACTTTAGTAAAGGCCTACGTCATGGCGTATGAGGCCTATGACGACCTTGCCAAGTCTATTGTGGCGATTGCGGTGGGGGAGAACCCATGTAGGGGGAAGATGAAGCATCTATGCCAACGTGGAGTGCTCAGCGCCGAGGTCCTAGAAGCGATTTTAAGCCCGTATAGGCTCTCCATAGATCTGCCTCCCACTGCGGCCAAGGGGCTTGAGTATTACGCAGGTAAGAAGGCAGAGGAAGTAGGTGAGAAGGGATGGCTTGAGGTGTTGAACTACATGTACGATGCGGCTGAACGCGGAAGAGTTGATCTCAGACCTTTTAAGGACTACGTAGAGCTTGCGCTCGCCTTGGTGCAGTCGGCGTCGGCGGCGCCCGGCGAAGTTGTTGCACAAGCCTTAATAACGGCGGTGGACCTCGGCGAATCTGTAGAGAGCCTCTTAGGGAAATTTGCCGAGACGGTGGGAGACGCATCGCTGACTTATGAAAAATGCGGCTCTGCCTGCGGCGACGTTGTGGTGGAGGCGGCTGTGGCCTCTGCGGCGCGGTGGGTTCAGCAAAACCCATGTTTGGCATTGAAACTGATGGAGATAGCCGTTGCAGGCGCTGGCTACGACGATGTGGTGAACCGCTATAAGCCCCACGAGGTGTGTAAATCTATTTAAGGTAGCCTAGAGCTCACTTATGTGGAGAGATATATACGTAAATACGGCGATGCGGCTTTCGTTGCCGATTTGACGAAGACCGTACATGCACATGACGAGGCGAGGTCTCTCTTCAATGCGGAGGTCGCAGATTATCTGCGCCAGATTGTGGAAGCTGTTGAGAAGTACATAAAGAACGAGTCTACGAGGCTTATGACGGTTCTTGAAAAGCTGGAGGCCAAGGTGCCTGAGTTTAAAGAGCTGGGACTAGGCGACGTGGAGGAGAGACTAGCCGCGGTGGTCAAAGAGTCTGAAATAGTTATAGAGAAGCTCCGCGCCCGTCTCGACGAGATGAGAGAAGACAAAGCCACGTATCTCACCCTCGACGAGGTGTTCGATTTAGTAAAAGAACTTAACGATCTGTGGGATATTACAAGTAGATTTGTCAAATTTTACTCTAGTCTCTACAGCGACCTCTCGCCTCTTCTGCTCATGACTACATAATCTTCGCAATACTTATAAACTTAGCCTATTGACTACCCATGGAGAAGTTTAGGACTATAGTCGGCGAGAAGAAAGAGGAGCCCAAGAGGGAGGAGCCTAGGAGAGAGTTGGCAGAGATCATCCAAGCGACAGAGTCGGCCCCGGCACAACAAGAACAAGCCCCGCTCCCCAAAGAGACCACAGACGTGGGTCAATTCATGCGGTTCGTCGCCTCTACGATTGCGAAGTTGCCCCCCGAGGAGAGGACGTTTGTAAGGTTTCTAATAGCCCCCAAGGCTACTCCGTTGGTGATGAACGACAGGATGATAGACGTAATTTACAAAAACATCGACCTCCTGGAGGAGCCCCACATAGAGGCCCTCAGCAAGACTATGTCGCCTGAGGACTTGGTTAAGCTCGCCGAGAAGTTCAACTCAAAACTTGCCGCTTTGATAGCGATATTGGCCGAGAAGTGTAGACCCCAGCCGACTCAGTGATAGATGATAAAAACCGGCACAGTAGCTTTTACAAGCTGTAAAGGGGGCGCCGGCAAGACTACTCTCTCTGTAAACACCGCCGCAGCGCTCCCCATAAACGTCCTCTTGATAGATCTCGGCGGCGGCGCCTCTAGGTTTTTCCCTGTCACTCCAATAGACATCGAAAAAATCACGCCGGACATCGAGGCGTATAAAGACGAGAGGACGAAGAACCTCCACGTAATACCCCTCGCAGTGGACCCCGCCTCTGTGTGGCGTATAGAGAACTGGGAAGAGATCTTTAACAACTTAACAGAGGCTGTGAGAAAAAACATAGTAAAGTACTCCATAGATGCCGTCTTCCTCGACATGTACCAACTGTCGAGAATCACCCCCATCGAGGTCTTCGGGCTAGACAAGGCGGACATAGTGGTTTTAGTAGTTGAGGGATATGAAGACTGCGGGAAGCCTCTGGCTCTGGTGAAGAAGTTTTTCGACGCCAAAGTAGTCACCGTGTTAAACAAACATGAAAGAGGCATCGAATACCCCGGCGCCACGATAAAAATCCCCTTCTCAGCTACTCTAGATTACTACAACCGACGAGGCCAGCTTTACACAAAACCTGTAACTAAACTGGCGGAGTACCTCCTTCAAGAACTCAGGAGAGTAACCCGCTCACGGTGGTTTGAGTAGACACCACCACAATTTTTATAAGGAGACAACATAGAGGTTTCAGTGGATCTAAAGACGTTGACGGCGTCTATACTTGCCGCCATCACGACAGGAGACGCCAGCACCATCTATGCACTGGCGCTTGTCGCCAGAGACGAGTTAGGCCTTAAGCTCGAGATCTCTCCAGCGGCTATTGAAGAGGTCCTGCGACAACTGGCAGAAGAGGGCTATGTTGCTGAATATGAAGAAATGTCGCTGGACCTCACAAAGAGGATAAAAAAATACATAATCACAGAGAAAATAAAAGAGCTTGCTAAACCTCTGCCTCCTAAGACTCAACAACTTGCTAAGCTTAAATACGTAACGCCAACATTTTACTACCTACTCAACCAACCTCCAAAATAGCATCTTCTAGGCGTGTCCTAAAAATTTAAAAGCCTCTTTGTAGTCGGCCGTAGGCCCCGGTAGCTCAGTCCGGCAGAGCGGCGGGCTGCAGACCCGTAGGTCCCGGGTTCAAATCCCGGCCGGGGCTTGAGGCGTCCAGCGTCCTCTTCTTATTTTCGCCTCCTTTATTTCGTAGTAGCCCCACCCGCTCGGGTGCCAGTGGACCTCTCCGCTGACGATTTCAAGGGCGAAAAGGGGGCTCTCCACCACAAACGTCTCGAATTCACCGCCCTCTCCCACCGGCGAGAAGCCGTACCTCCTGCTCAACGTGATTATCTCCTCGGCGGCGTCTGGCGTCACGATTCTTCCGAGATGTTGCGGGCCGAGGCCCATGGCCATGGCGGCGGTGATGATAAACCGCAGTTTCTCAGCCTCCTCTCTTAGCAACTTCTCTTGGTCGTAGCCCCAGAGAGGCGCTATGTGGATTAGTCCGAGCTGTTTCGTGATTCTGTCTATGCGGCTTTTTTGATACGCCGACGCCACGGCGCCCGTGACAAGGCCCTCCAGCTGGCACCTCTGGACTAGTCTCTCCATGTGTAGCGCCAGCTCTTCCACCTCTCTCTCCTTCTCGCCGCTCACCTCCACCAGATGCTGAGGAATCCCCATGGCCTCTCCGTGGAGGAGACTCCACTTGACGTTCACCGTGTGGAACATATAGGAGTCCTCCCTCTTGGCGGCAACTGTTATGAGGCATACCACGTCGTGTCCCTGGTCGAGGGCCTTGAGTAGGGCGTAGTGGCTGTCTTTCCCCCCGGTGTAGAGGACGGCGACTCTCACCTCCTTAGGCGCCTTATGAGCTGTTCAGCGAAGGCTATGGCGTCTAGCAGGCTTTTAACCTCGACGGTCTCCGTCTTATTTACGCCGGGTCCCCTCACGACGTAGGCTAGGCGCCGCGTTTTCGGAAACCACAGGAAGTAAAGCTCGTAGTGGCCCACCTTGCCGTTTGCCCACTCCATAAGGCCGCCTGCCTCGCCCTGGTTATCTACGGCGTCAAGCATCTTGGAGACCTCGGTGTGAAAGCTACCTATAAAATCAAGCAGGTTCACGGAAGGGTTTTTGGAGGGGGTTAAAAAACTATATTTTAGTGTAGCGGCTCCCTCTCTTGCTTTAAGTCGCTTTTCTCCTTGGGCGCCCCGAATCTACGCACGTCTATATAAGGCGCAAGGATGAGGCACATACTGGTTATGAAATTTCTCAACTTAGTCCACATGTGTGTAGAAGACGCCGGTTCAGTGGTGACGATGAAGCCAGGCGACACCCGGAGGCCTAGTTGGGCCATCTGGATAAGGCTCGCGCCCTTCCCGCCGAACAACTTCTTGTTCTTATTAATCAACCTCCTCGAAGCTGTATACGTACTTATGCGTATAATTGTTAATATATTCTCCACACACCGTTTTCATCCATGTAAACTCTACCCTCTCTGTTCAGCTTTGATAACACCGCCCTCACCGTGGTCATCGTCAGCAACACG
>JAEMPK010000091.1 GCA_022759345.1 Pyrobaculum sp.
CGTCTCTAATCTGTTCAGGTCCTCTCCCGTCTACTCTGTATTTCGTAGAGATAAGCCTCTTTATCTGCTCCCGGCGGAGGTAACTAATGAACCTTTTGCCGTATGGAGATATGGATGCCATTACCTCCCGTAGATCTCCTCAGCTATTGACATATACTTATTTTTCAAGGCATCACGTGCCTTCTGGTAGACATACTCAGCGCCCTTCACCGCCAAGCCTACGGCCTCTAGGAATTTCTCTCTTGTCCAGGCGCCGTCTAGTTGAAGCAGAGTAAACCGCCTAAGATTCGGCATATAACCCACAGGGAGGTCGCCCTCGCCGTATTGATCCTCTAGACCGTTTAAGTCCAGCACTACCGTGTTCTCCACGAGACCTACGGAGACCCCTATTACTAGGTCTCGCATATATATGCCGGCGTCGGCCAAGGCCAGCGAGGCGGCTGTAAGCGAGGCCACACGAGTCGAGCCGTCTGCTTGCAGAATTTCTATAAACACGTCAATCCTCGATCTGGGATATTGCTCAAGCACAACCGCAGGTTCCAAAGCCTCTCTCAACACCTTACTTATCTCAATCTCACGTCTGGAGGGCGTGGGGCTTTTACGCTCGTCTTTTGTGCTGAAAGGCGCCATGTGGTAACGAACGCGCATAATGCCGCGATCCGGCAGAGCGAGGTGGCGGGGGTGCGCCTCTCTAGGCCCGTATACCGCCGCGACGGCGGTGGTCAGCCCGTAGGAAACCACCGCCGACCCATCGGCGTTGCTCACCACCCCTACCGCTATGTTGACTTCGCGCATCTGGTCAGGCGCTCTGCCGTCGGCTCGCAAGCCGTTTTGAAGCAACGGCACGGGAGATTTCTTCATACAGCCGCCTGTTGCTTCGTTCTCTTATAGTTTTCTATCTCCGCCTTTACTCTATCCGTCAGACCCATTACATGGCTCTCCGCCTCTATCTTCCTAATGATAGAGGCAAGGAAAACTTCGTCATGCGCGTCTTTACATCTAATCCAGATCCTACCGTTTTGACCCACCACGATGTCGCACCCTAGTTCCATTAACGTGTTTAACATACTTCCCTTCTTCCCTATTACCCGAGGCACCTTTACTGGGGCTATCTCCACGACGGTGCCACTCTCGACCTTGCCTACTCTATCCTCTTTCAGAGTCAATATGATGGGATACTCGTCTGTGAGGTCTACGTCTTTTACCTTAGCCACCACGACGTCGCCTATGTTGAGAAACGTGGTCAAAGGCGTGGTCTCCAAGTCGACGTGTTTATGCAACGCCTCGCCCACGGGCAGATAAGCCGGCATAAACGACTTGACGTCCACCTCCCACCCAGTGGCTAAGACGTCTGTGACGTAGCCCACGACGAGGTCGCCCTTCTTCGGCTTATATACGCCCTCCAGCGGCACTATGACTACTCCGTCGTCTCTGAACTCCACAAGGCCCACCACGAGGCTTCTATACCTCCCGTTGTCTAGGTAGACGGGGCCCTCCACTTTGCTGTCTGCCGTAGCCACTACGTCCCCTGGGAAGATCAACTGACGGGGCGTGACGAAGTACATCAGTACACAATCTCAATAATCCTTATATCGACGTCTCCATGCGTGACGTCGTTGACTCTGGAGATCAAGACATCTTGAAGACCTGCAGGTAGCTCCAGCACCGCCTCCCAAGAGCCATCCGGTCTGTATTTCTCATTCACTATTTTCGCCATCTTCGCAACAAGCCCCTTGACCTTCTGGGCGTAGGTGGACGATACCGACACGGCGACTCTAGCCGTGGCCACCTTAATCGGCAACACCCTCTGGAGCTCTTTTAAAATTTCTTGTACCTGCTCTTCTACAGACTTAAAGGGGTCTATAGACACCCTGGCTTGTTCAAGGGCGTTCTCCACCCTCTGAGGAGGCACAGGCGTTTTTGTTCTCACATCTATACAGTTGCGCGAGATCCACTCCACAATCTGCCTCTTCTTGTCTTCAATAAGCTTCCTCCTCTGCTCCGAGGTAAGCGGGATTTCTCCCTCTCTGATTATCACCTCGGCGATTTTCTTAACGTCTGTCGTGCCGAATACCTTCTTCAAAGCTTGCTCAGAGGCGCGGAGGCCCTTCTTAGCGTCCTTATAGACCTCTTCGTGGATTAGGATCTTGTCAATACCAAGAGTTTTACCCATCTTAAACTCAAGCGCCGCATCGGGGTCTATTAGGATCTCGAAGTGTTCTCCCCCCTTGTCAAGTTTCGCCACGGCGATCTTCTTGGTCATCGCCTAGCTCTCTGGACGTATTTATATCTTTAGTTACTCTAAACATTTCGCCACCTCTACAATCTTTGTGGCGACATCCACAGCGTCGACTCCAAAAACATAGGCGTTGGGCTCCACGCCCCTGCCCCCTGAGTCGTATACCACGTCGAACATTCCGCTCTTAAATGCGGCAACGACGTTATGCACAATCTCCTCCTCGCTGTTGCTAGGCCCCACCTCAGCCACAGTCATCTTTCTCTTGACGCACTCCTTAGCGACGTATGCGATGTTCGCAACCGCCTTTATCTCTGGACGCAACTTATTCACCTCTCCCACCAACGTCGCCAAAAACCGTGAACCGCCGGGCCGTGGTCTGCCTCTGGCCACTATTTGATCCCCCTCTACGTATATTCTCCCGGGGAAGCCGACGCCGCCCTCTGGCCCCAGCTCTACTATGTTCATCAAAACCTTGGGTATGAGCCTATGACAGTTTTGACACCTCTTCAGGATCTCAAAACCCACCTCCACCTTCCTGGCGGTCTCGGTGTATACCACCAAGTCTCTACAGATTTCGCAAACTTGTAAGGCGGGATACGCCGCTCTGTGGAGTGGACACAGTCTTAGAGAAGATAGAAGAGCCACTGCGTAGTTGTTTATGTAGCGAATTACCTCGTCCACGGACACAGAATCCACAAGCGCCAATATAGACCTCCTCAAGCCCTCTAGCTCCCGTCTCTCCAATACTTTGAGCAGTTTCTCCTCGTAGTGCGCCTTGGGGGTTTTCAAATAGGCGCTTACGGCTGGTTGCGAAATCCCCAGCAACTGACCAATACGACTCTGAGAATAACCCCTCTCAGCCAGTTCATGAGCTATGAAGCCCTTTAGAGGCGAAATAAATATCTCAACGACGAACTCAAGCGGCAACACAGACCTACATTTTAATACGTATTTAGAGTTTAGCCGCCATGGTGGAATACGTAGAGGTTGGGACAGCAGGTAAGAGAGCTTCTGTCCGTCTCACAGAGGCCACCCTCCTCGTGGGGACCGGCAAGTCTCTTTTCCTAGAGATCCTACATCAAGTCATTTCAAATATCGGCAAGAGACTGCCTCGATTAGGCAAAGACTGGAGTCTATATATGCAGAGTGGAGATGTGTCTTATTCCATCGTCGTAAGCAAAGGACGTGTGAGACAGAGTATTTCTGTAAAGGGCGAGGAGGTCGTGTTTGAATACATACCATCCAAGCCTGCCCATAGAGTGATAAAGCCGATAGATATAGCCGTGACGTCTGCCGACGTCATAATGCCGGAAGTAAAGACGGAAGAACACGTGTCTGTAGTTGCCGAAGAGGACATAGAACGTCTGAATAGACTCATAGACGTGGCTAAGAAGAAACTCGGCGTCAAGACGCAGATACTGGGGCCTTACGTAAACCCTAGATCCCTCATAGACGCAAACACAAGACAACTGACGTCGTTAGATCGCCACGGCAGAAACTTGCCAGGAATCCTCTCGTACTTATCTCTCCACAAACCCACGGCATACGACTCCATAAGGACCGCCCTCAGGAAACTCGGCTTCTCGGTATCAGTGGGACTAGCCAAGCCCGGCAAGATAGGCGTACTCATCTCCACAAGAGACCTCAAGATGCCGCTCTTCAAGGCCCCATGTTCGATTAAGAGCTTCTTAGTCATAGCCACCGCACTTGAACTCAAGCCAGACCTCCTTCTAGTAGATAACTTCGACTACTGCCTAACACGAAAGACCGCCGAGGTCTTGACAACCCTCTTGAGACAGAAGCACACTAAGCTAATTGCAGAAATTCACAACGAGGAAGTGATAGACTGGCTAGATTTCTCTAACAAATCCATAGTAGAGATAAAGCTCTGACCCCCTCCCAAAGGCTTTCGGCCGTAGACGTGTAATATACGTCTACGTCATTAAGCTCCTCAATTCGCTTAAGATCTTCAAAACCTCTTTTAACTCTTCCATCTCGCGTTTCGCCATTTGCTCAGCCTCCTCCAACGTCTCGATAGAGGGCCCTCCAACTTCGAATTCGTAGAGGACATAGTTCATGATCGACCTAGCGCCTAGGCCCTCCATCTCCTGAATAAGCTCCCTGAGTCTCTTTACCACATCTTCAGGTAAACGCTCCATACCGAGGCTAATGTCTACTTTTTTAACGCTTCTCTTAAGGAGGTTATAAATCTCCGCATATCGTCTATGGCGACGGACCTCCCTCTAACTTCGACGTACACCACATCGTCTCCATGCGAGACCTTTAACAAACCTCGATATGCCTGTTGCTTGTCAAACTTCACATAAAGTCTCGACTCCTCGATTCCTGACAGCATAA
>JAEMPK010000182.1 GCA_022759345.1 Pyrobaculum sp.
GAAGTCGTCGAGAGGGCAATACGCAAAGCGAGGACGGAGGAGCTTAAGGAGGTGGCCGAAGCCATAAAGACGCTGACCGACTACATGAAGACTGGTTTCGAGGCGATGTTTAAAGCTATTGAAGAAATGCGCAAGACGTACGATGAGCGGCTTAAAAGGCTTGAAGTCACCTTGGGGTATCTGGGTGGAAGGTGGGGTAGGGACTTGGAAAAAGTGGTTCTTGAGCTGTTCAAAGAGGCGCTTGAGCGCAGGGGCGTCGAGGCTGAGAAGGTGGAGAAGCTGGTGCTCAAGACCGACGTCGGCGTGGTGGAGGTCGACGTCTATATCCACGACGGGAAGGGGTATCTAATTGAAGTCAAGGCCGTGGCCTACAGCGACGATGTGGGGTGGTTCGCCTGGAGGGCCAAGCTGGCGGCCGAGGAGTTGGCGAGGCAAGGCAAGAAGGTGGAGAGACTTATCCTCGTCGCCGTCCACATAGACAAAGAGGCGCTGGAAAAGGCGAGAGAGTTAGGCATAGACGTCATATACGGCAACGTTTTAGACTAGCCCCTCCTTTCGCCGGCGCCTAAACGTCTCTGCGGCGCGCCGCGCAGAGGGCCGGGAAGCAGAGGCTGTTGAAGATGATCGTCTCTCCCGAGGGCTGGCAAACAGCTCCTCAGCCGCATGTGCTCATATGAGGCGCCCCGCGGGCGCTTTCGGCGGAGCTCTGGGCCGTCTTCGGGGCGGCGTATTGTTTATATGTGGCAGACGGCTGGTTGCCATGGCTCGTTTTGGTAGTAGGGACGTGTCCGCCGGGGTGCGGCCATGAGGACTGTGGCGGTTAAGTTGGCGTCTAGGTTCTACGCAGATGATGCGGTGTTGGAGGTGTTGATGTCGATGCCGGGGATCTACAACGCGTACGTCGATGGGGACACGGCGGTGTTGGAGGTGGACGAGGCCGCGGTGAGGCCTGGAGAGGCCGTGAGGATGTTGATGGACCTCGGCTACGAGGTAGTCCTTCCTCACTTCGTCTTTGCGGTTAAGAAGGGCGACCCGTGGCGGGTCAAAGACCTCGTGGAGAAAGACCTCCCGCCGCACGTCGTGGCGGCCTTCTTCGACGTGTCCTCGCGGCTGGCCTACGTGGTGACCCTCCCCGACGTCTCCGCCGAAGAGGCGGCGAGGTATCTAGCCGAGAGGGGTCTACGCGCCGAGTTGGTGAACTCCTACCAGGGCCCCGTCAGGCTCAGCTTTGGATAAAGGCGACGCGGCCCAGGGCGTAGAGGTAGGCGGCTCTGGAGACCTCCGGCATCGCCTCGAAGACGTCTCCGTCGGCGCCTCCCAGACGCCTGTAGAGGGCGAGGAAGAAGAGTAGGCCGGCCGCCGTTGCCACAACTGCCGTCGCGGTAGCTATGGCGAGAGCTACATGCCTTTGTACTTCCTCAACGTCTCCTCGGCGAGGCGTACCGGGAGGCGTCTGTAGACGGCGTAGCGCGGCGGAAGGCCTCCTCCACCTCGGAGGCGGGTCTGGGGGTTTGAGTTGTCTGAGAAGTCCAGCGAAACCTCCTCGGCCCAGCCGCCGTGGATAAACTTCTGTGGATGGCCCACCTTACGTCTGCGGGGCGTGATTTAAATCAATCCAGCGCCTTGTCCTTGGTCTCGGGTAGCAGCAGGAAGGCTATGAGCAATGCAACCGCCGCCACTACGTAGGTGTATAGGATTACGCCGGCGAGCGGGTTTTTGAGCCAGAGACCTATCGACTGTATTATGAATGGCGTGAAGCCGCCGAAGAAGCCGACGCCTAGGTTGAAGGCCACGGACATGGCGGTGTAGCGGACTCTGGTGGGGAAGAGCTCCGCCAATGCGGTGCCTAGGATGCTGAAGGTGAAGGCGGTGGCGAGGATTAGGACGAACACGCCGAGGGAGACTAGGGCCACGTCCTTGACGCCGGCGAGCCACAGATACACGGGGTAGTAGGTGGCCAAGGCGAGAAGGAGGCCGGTCATGTATATGCGTCTTCTGCCGACTTTGTCGGAGAGCCATGCGGCGAAGACGTAGAAGGGGAGCTGGAGGAGGCCGGCGACGCCTACGGCCAGGTTGGCGGAGACGGGGTCTAGCTTGGTGACGGCGGTGAGGTAGGTGAATATGTAGCCTGTGGAGGTGTAGGCCAAGACGGCGTGACCGGCGGCTATGGCTATGCCGACCAGCATGTAAAGTGGATATCTGACGAAGGCCTCCACAAGCGGTATCTTGGCGACGTCGCCTCTCCTCTTGGCCTCCTCGAAGAGAGGCGTCTCGAGGAGTTTTATACGGAAGACGAGGCCTACCGCCGTGAGTATTATGGAGAGGAGGAAGGGCACACGCCAGCCGTACGCGGCGAAGTCCTGCGGAGAAAGGAGCTTCGAGGTCATTACCAGAGTGAGGGAGGCAAGGGCTAGGCCAAGGGGCGGAGTCGCCGCCACGAAGCCTGCGTAGAAGGCCCTGGAGCGGGAGGCAGAGTGCTCAAGCACGTAGGTGACGGCGCCGCCGTATTCGCCGCCTAGCGAGAGGCCTTGCAGAATTCTGAGTGTGGCTAAGAGGACGGGAGCCGCGATGCCTATCTCCGCGTAGGTGGGGAGGAGGCCCATGAGAAACGTAGCCGCGCCCATCAAGAGGAGGGTGATTAGGAATGTGGTTTTTCGGCCCATCTTGTCGCCGAGGTGGCCGAAGAGGGCGGCGCCGATGGGCCTCACCACGAAGCCTGTGGCGAAGACAAGCCAAGTCAAGAGAGAGGCGGCTACGGGGTCGTTTTGGGGGAAGAAGAGGCGGGAGATGAAAGGCGAGAGGGAGGCATATGAGAAAAACTCGTACCACTCGATCAACGTGCCCGCCATGGAGGCGGTCACCACAATTCTCATGTCGCTATGAGACATAAATAGAGTGATAGGACCCATATATATCTATTAACGACCTACGTCTTGAGACGTGCAGGAGATCGGCGGCTACAAGCCGTGTATCACACTGTCGTAAAGCTTTGTCAACACGCCGGCGGCCAGCGCCGCCGCCACGTCGTCGGCGAACATGGGGAGCCTCGCCAGGGGGCCTGGCTTGTGCCCATCCAACCAATACAGCATAAGCACCGCCTTGAAGCCGCCGATGTACTCCGCCAGAGCCACTGCCAAAGACTCGTCAGCCACAATCTTCTTGCTGTCCGCCGCGTGTTCCTCCGGCGTCAGGCCGCGGTAGGCCCCGGCGGCGGCCTTGGCGTCCAGCTCCCCGGCGGCGTAGATGAAGGCCCAGACGTTGGGGGCTCTCAACACGGCGTCGAGAAGTCTGCGGGCCTCCTCCTCGACGTTCTGCGCCCCCGGCACCGGGGCCTGGAGGAGAGAAACTTGGTCGTCTCAGCTTGTGTAGCAGAACATCGAGGTTTGGATAGGCCAGCCCCGCTGGAACGCGGCCGGGAGCTGGGCGCGGGCAGAGATGTGGTGTGGCAGATGCCGACTCGCAGAGATGCCGTTAAGAGGGGCTTGAAGGGACTTGGTTAAGGTGAAATCGGAAAAAGGGGGTTTACCGTTTTGGTTTTCTCCTCAAAGCTATGGCCACTGCGGCCGCCGCGACCACCACCACAGCCACCAACGCTACCCAAACAGCAGCGTCTAGGCCGCCGGAGGTATTTGGAGTTTGGGTGGCGGGCTGCTGGGTGGTGGAGGGTTGTTGGGCGGTGGTCTGCTGGGTGGCCTCCGTCGGCTTTGCGGCCGCGGCTATTTGTTTCGTCAAGTTTTCAAGTGTGGAGAGGTAGTTTGTTGAGAAGTCTGCAATAATTATCTTCGGCTGGACGCCGAGTTCGTTCATCTTGTCTCTAAAGTTGTCGACTATTTTGAGGGCCTCGCCGCTGACCACGACCGCGAGGGCCGGCGCGCCTTCCTTGGCGTATTGAACTACTTTCTGTAGATCCGCCGGCGAAGGCGGCACGCCTGGCTCTTTGATGAAGAGCGCGACGTCTCTGAAGCCGAGCCAGTACAATATGTACTGGGCCGTCGGCGTTATGGCTATTGCCTTGCCCGAGAACTTATTTGCATATGTGGCGTTGAGCTGCTTTAGCCTCTGTATGAAGTTGGGGTCCGGCTTTAGGCCCGTGGCGTTGGAAACTTCGTCGATTAATGCAAATACGTTGGGCGGGAAGACTCCGTGGTCGTGCATATTCACGCCGCCGTGGTCGTGCTCATGCTCGTCATGGTCGTGTTCGGCTACTTTGACCAGATCGCCGTCCCATGTGAGGTACCACTGCACCTTGGTGAGGTCTATCAACTTGGCTTTTATCTCTCCGTTCTTGGCCATCTCGGCGATCTTCAGCTCAAAGGGCGCATGCATAGAGGATACAATCACGTCTCTCTCGGTCAGCGCCTTAAGCATCTGGAGGTCCTGGGGGGTTAGCTGGTACTCGTGGGGGTCGGAGACGCCTTTCGTCAGGAGTATAACGTCGGCGTTGGGGAACGCCTCTTTAAGCACTATGTTGTATGCTGGGAAGCTGACGACGATTTTCTGCGCCGAGGCGAAGACAGCCAGCAACAACAAGGCCGTTATTGTCCAGATCTCTCTTTTGGGCATGAGCGTT
>JAEMPK010000109.1 GCA_022759345.1 Pyrobaculum sp.
CGACGTATACGTAGTAGCGCCTAGCCAAGACCTCCAGGATCCTGGCGTAGGTGCTGGGCCTGCCTATGCCCCTCTGCCGCATCAAGGCGAGGACGTCTGCCTGCGACAGTATCCTCCTGATCAGGCGGTACCGCCTCACCGTCACCTCTATGGTGCCTGTGGGTAGCTCGGGCTCCACCGGCGTGACTTGGTACAGGACCTGGAAGCCTTGGTGCTTCACGTCGATTGTCCTCTCCACCTCTGCCACGTAGCCGTCTATCTCTATGGCGTACTTCGCCACCCTCACCACGCTGGGCTCCATCTGGCTGGCCATAAAGCGCCTGAAGATCAAGTCGTAGAGCTGGTAGTGGTTCCTGGTGAGCCTCACGGCGAGCTGCAACACGCCGGCGTTTACGAGCCCCCTCAGCTCCTCCACGTCTACGGCCCTCGTCGGCCTGATGGCCTCATGTGCGCCTTCCTCCTCGGAGCTCCACGTCCTCGCCTTGAAGGCGGCTTCGCCGAACCGCTTGGCTATGTACTCCCTGGCGATGGCCAGGCCCGCGGCGGAGACGCGGGTGCTGTCGGTGCGGTGGTAGGTGATGAGGCCGCTTTCGAAGAGGTCCTGGGCCAACCTCATGGCGGCGTCAGCCGACAGGCCCAACTTATTGACGGCGTCGCGGAGTAGCTCGTCGGTGGTGTAGGGAGGCGGCGGGTTCACCACCCTCTCCTCCTTCGCCACGAGCTTCACCCCTATCCTCCGCCTCTCCTTCAGCTTCTGCAGGGCCTCGGCCGGTAGCTGAAGCCTGAGGTCGACGTCGTCCAGCTGCAGATCGACGTTGTACATCCTGTTCTTAAGAGACTCCTCGTAGGTCTTGACCACCCACCCCAGGACCGGCGTCTGGACCCGGCCCGCCGACAGGTTCGGCTTGGCGAACTTGCGCTGGAGGATCTTGCTCAGCCCGAACCCCAGCCATCTGTCCTCCACCCGCCTCACTATCTGCGCCTTCACCAGGGCGTAGTTCACGGCCCTCGGGTTCGCCAAGGCGTTTAGGATGGCCCGCCGCGTCACCTCGTGGAACTCCACCCTCTTTATGTCGGAGACGTAGGGCCGGAGGCCGAGGTAGAGGTCGAAGGCGATCTTTTCGCCTTCAGAGTCCGGGTCCGTGCCGATGAGCACAGTGTCCACCTCCACCGCGATGTTTCTAATCGCCGTGAGGACGTCCAGCGGCCTGCAGTCGGGCGGAACGTCGGCGTCGTCCACGTAGACGCCGTTGCGGCACCTCCAGATCTTGTTGTACACAGGCACGAAGCCGTCCTCCCTCACGATCACGGCGTACTCCTCCCCGTCGTAGCCGTTGCTCTTGAAGCTGCCGAACCACTTGAGGAGGACCTCCCTCTGGCTCTCCTCCACCCTCTGGAGCGAGGTGGGGAGCTCGTAGACGTGGCCGAGGGAGGCGGTAATCATCAACACGGCGTCGCCGGTGGAGACCTCGTATATCGGCACGCCGTCTACGAGGAGCATGCTAGGCCTCCCGAAGAAGTTGGCGATGGTCCGGGCCTTGGTGGGCGACTCCACCACCATCAACACAGTCCGGAGGAGCTCCACGCCCCTCGACGCCGGCGTGACCCTCCCCTCCAGGAGGTCCCTAATGGCCTTCCTGTCTCTGTCCACCTCAGCCAGCACCGCGTCGAGGTCCACCTCGTTTATGTGCTTGAACTCCGCCTCGTCGAATCTGAGCTTCAGCTCCCGCTGGAGCGCGTGGAAGACCTTCTTGTCGTCCACAATCACGACGCTGAGGCCCTTGGAGAGGCCGCCGGCGTATAGGCGGGACGTCCTGCCGCTGCCCTGTATGTAGGTGGTTATGTCCGGCACCAGGACGTACAGCTCCCCGTCTATATACGCGAGCTTAACCTCTGTGGACGACTCAATGGCCCTCCTCACCTCATCGTTCTTGAGAAGCTCCTCCACGAACTCCACCGCCGACTTCACCACCTCCACCGCATGTTTGTCGAAGCTGGAGAGCTCGCCGCCCTCCGCCGCCTTCTTAAGCGCCTCCTGGACGCTCAACGCATATGGCGCGAGGCGCTTGAGCTGGCCCACGATCCTATCCGCCCTGTATCGAAGGTCGCCGGACAAAACGGAGCGGACGTTGTAGAGAAAGGTCAGGTACGCCGGGATGGAGAACTCCTCTATCCTAACCCTAAACCGGAACTTGGGGACGCCGACGAACACCACGTACCTAATGACGTGGGGCAAGTCGATGCCCCTCACCAGCGCGGACCTGGCCGTGGCGAGGCCCACGAGCACAGACACCTCCCCCCTCTCGAAGGCCTCCAGCACGCCCCGCCTCGGCCTAAAGAAGTGCTCAGCCGAGATGCCCGCCTCCCTCGCCTTCTCCACAATCGCCATGCCGAGGTCTCTGTCCTGCACGTAGACGATGCCGCCGGGGCCCAGACGCCTCAGAAGCTCCACCGTCTGCGCCGCCAAGTCCTGCGACGCCTCCACGTACAAGTCCACCACGTTCCGGAGCCCCTCCGCCCGGCCCCCCACGTCGAAGCCCAGAAGCTCCCTAAAGAGGAGGAGGCGGGTGGTCCTCCGCGCCTTTGCCAAGGCCCCCGCCGCCACGAACACCCCCAGCCTAAGCCCCCTGACCGCCTCCTGGAGCTTAGCCCGCAGGGAGGAGAGCTCCTGCGAAAGCCGCTCCGCCTCCCGCAGGTCGCCCGCCACCTCCGCCCGACGCAACTGCTTAGCCAGGTTGACGATGTCCAGCGCCATCTTCAACACCTCCTCCGAGACGCCCAGGAGCCTGAGGATTCTGTCTATGTTCTTGCTGGTGGCCCTAAGTATGCTGTCCACGTCGTCCGCCGCCACGAAGTCGAACTTGTACCTGCTCAACAGATCGAAGCGCCTAGGCAGAAACGCAGAGGTGACCACAAGCACGTCGAACTCCCCCCTCTCCACCGCCTCCAAGGCCGCCCTCTTCTCGCCCTCGCTCAGCAGGGAGTGGTAAGCCACCACCCGCACAGAGACCCCGGCCCTCTCGGCCAGGGCCGCCAGCCTCTTCTGCGCCTGGTGGGCAAGCGCGGAGGTGGGGAAGATCAAAAGAACCCGCGCCCCCCTCCTCGCCAGGTAGAGGGCAGACACGAGGAGAAAGGTGGTCTTCCCCGACCCCGTAGGCGCCACCACGGCGAAGCTCTTCCTCCGCACGAGACGCCGAGCCCAGAGACGCTGGGCCCCCCACATGTCGTACCCCACCACCGACTTGAAGAAGGACGAGAACTCCTCATACTCCCTAAGGTACTCCGCAACCCACGCCAGCCCCTTCAACGCCCCCCTCCGCCGCAGTAGCTCAACCACCTCAGCCACCGACCTCGGCCGCGACGCCCGAGGAAGACACTCCCTACAAGGCAGGCCCGCCGCCAGCCGGTCGGAGGTTATGGGCCCCCCACAGTTGGGGCAACTATGGAGATACACCACCAGAGGCAAATCCACGACACGCGGAGACACGGCCAATAAAAAGGTTTACTTTTCGGCACGACACGCCGCGGTGATACAAGAAGAATAGCCCTGGGCCGAGGCGGCAGACACATTTATATAGCTGAGCCCCACGACACAGATGGAAAAAATAACAGAATGGGTAGACGCCTTCAACAAAATCGCCCGCAACCAAAACAACTTCCACAGCTTCTACATCTACAAAACCGACGAAGACATCCAGGCAACCCTCACCCTCGAGGAGGTCGCCCCGGTGGAGCAGTGCAGAGGAGGCTCCTTCGCCGCCGCCACAGTCGCCATGCAGGGAGGCAAGGCGACGCTGGAGATGACAACAGGCACATACAAGAAATGCCCCACAGCCACGGGCTACACCGCCGACTACACCAAGACAACCGCCGAAAGACTCGACCTAGGCGACGACCCCGAACTCCTCAACTACGTAAAATCCATAAAAAACGAAGGCGACTTCATCGCCCTACTAGAGGCCGTAATCCAAGCCGCCGCTAGCCAATAAACACCTTTTTAAAAACCTCCACAAACCTGCCATACGCCTCGTCGCCGTAGAGAACGACGAAGACCCTCCGCACATTCGCCAGCCTGGAGGCCACCTCCCTTATCGCAGTAGCCATCTGGAGAGCCGCCGCCTCGTACGGACACCCAAACACCCCCGTGCTAATCGCCGGAAACGCAATAGAGGAGAGCCCCAGCTCCTCCGCCTTAAGAAGCGCGTTCCTCACAGCCTCCCCCACCTTCTCCACAGGCTCCACCCCACACCGCGGCCCCACCGCGTGGATCACATACCTCGCCTTAAGCCGCCCAGCCGACGTCACCGCCACACCCCCCACAGGCACAGGCCCAAACCGCCTAACCCACTCCCTACTCTCCTCCTGAATCACCCAACCCCCCTTCCTCACGATAGCCCCAGCCACCCCGCCGCCGTGCTCAAGATACGAATTGGCGGCGTTGACTATGGCGTCAGCCTCCACCTCCGTGATGTCCCCCCTAAGAAGCGCAACAGAGACCTCCCCCACCAG
>JAEMPK010000167.1 GCA_022759345.1 Pyrobaculum sp.
CCTAGGTACCTAATCCACTTTGACATACCCCCAGACCCAGGGCATGTACATGGCGTCGTAAGACTGATTAAACGGGTTGCCGTCGGGGCTGCCCGGCAACATCATATAGACGCCGTCGCCGAAGGCCGCTATAAACCTCACGCTAGGTCCGTGGGAGACTTGGAAGCGAGGCGCGACGTTTACCGTAAACCAACTCCCCCAGCCTCTACCTGTCTATAATTGAGCTGGGGGAGGACCGACCCAAGGACGTGCGTAATACTGTACTAAATATGTTGTCTAGGTCGCAGATTTTGAAAACCTCCACCCGCCTCTCAGCCTCTAGCCATGACCCGTTGTAGTAATATCGCGTCCCGTTCCACACGTAGTAGTAATAATCTATGACGTCTGCCCCTGTGTTTGTAAATCCCCACGCCACGTAGCCGTTTGTGCCTATGTCCACCACCGGGGCGCCTGGAAACACAACGCCCATCACCGTGTATTCCGGAGTCTCGACTCTCTGGAAGATCCAAATAGGAGGAGCCGACGAGGCTAGATTTTGGTCGTTGGCAAGTATAGGCCTCCCCGTCGTCGTGAAGTTCGGCGAGATTACCCAGTTGTTACTACCCATCATCTGCAACATGGACGAAAACGTCGATCTGCGGGGCAGAATAGGCGTATTCGCCTCACGGGGCAACGCCACTTCTAGAAACTGCGGCCCCAGTGCGTCGACTAAAATCTTCAACTGCAAGTCGTCTTCACACCGCTGAGACTCCATGCTATGAGTTTGGCTATGGCGATTGTGTCAACGGGACTCCAAGGCTCCGGCCTCTTCCCCAATATCAAGTACTCCACAGGCGGCGGGTTCCGCGCAAGGAAGTCGTTTACTCCACGTACATACTCCTCTACTAAAGAGGCATACTCTGGATAGCTAGATTTTATGTAGCTCCACGTCTTCTCAGCCTACTTGTGGAGAGCCCTAGACCTGAAATAAATGTCAGTATCCAACGCCACGCAGCCTAACAGCCCCGAGAGCCGACCCTCAACAGCTCTCCTCATTACGTCCATCTGGAAAAAGCGGTAATACGCATGCGCGTAGCCTAATTTATAGAAAGCCTCGGCCTCGCTCCTCGCCTTAATCACCAAAACGTTGTTCTCAATAGGCGCAGGCGGCGGAGGTCTGGCCACGGCCTTCATAGGACCTTGGAAGGGATCAGCAAATCTGAAGACGTAGTGCGGGAATAGAAAAATAAGTATAACTCAAAGAAAAATAATCAATAAACCTGCCCATCTCATAAACTATTTAACTTGCCTGATTTATAACATTGATGACGAAGCTTACAAGGTCGGATTCGGTGAAGACGGCTGAGCAGCCGACTTCCAACACTCCAGCCGCGACTTCGACTCACGTCAAACCCCCTCGTAACCAAAGACACCGTGGTGTAGACAAAATATCTGTAGTAACGCCAGCTGGCCGACAAGTGTTCCTACAGTCGTTACTACACGACAAGCCTTCAAGACACGAGAGCTGGCGTCATCTGGATCAACGCCGGAGAACTAGAGGGCTCCCAACGCTGGATGCCTGAGAGATTTCTACATTTAAATATTGGTGAGAAAAGTCGATACATGGACTACAGCATAGAACATGCAAAAGTAAAAGAAATAGTAGAAAAGGCACAATGCTCCGGCGGCTCGCCCAGCGATCTACTGAACTGCATAACCGAACAACTAAAGACAGCCGGCTACACCCCTACAACCGTCCAACTACTCGACTCTAACGTAGACCCCGTGGAGAGGCCGGAACAGACGCGGTTCATCCGGATAGAGGCCCAGAGAGGCGGCGACAAGAACATCCACATATTTACATTCGCCGTGCTTAAGCCCGGCGGCGTCTACAAGGCGTTGTGGCTTCAGTCTGCTGTTGTAGAGAAGTAATGGATGAAACAGTAAGAGAGCGGCTCATCAAGACTCTTCTCGCCAGCAAAGAGCCGCTCACTGTATATCAGTTGCAGATTTTAGTTGAGACCGAGTTGAAGCCTAATGAGCTCTACGAAGAGCTCGAACATGTGAAGAAGACGCTGAAGAGACTGGGCTACCGACTGGAGATGGTGCCAGCCGCCTGTAGAAAATGTGGCTATCAATTCACTGACAGAGAGAAGTTGAAAAAACCGAGTCGATGCCCCCGTTGTAAGAGTGAACGCATAGAGCCGCCAAAGTTCTACGTGGCGCCGTTGTACTAAAGCGCTCCTCTTACTTCTTCTTAAATTTCTTAGGTCTTAAGTTTCTGGAGCGACAGCGGCGACACTTCTCTGCGTCGGGCGGGTTGCGGGCGCCGCATTCGCGGCATATCTTATACTGGAACCTGTGCTTCATTACGATGGCTAGTTTCTCGGGGTCAAGCGTAATGGGCATGAAGCACCAGTTCTGGTTAGTTTATATATTTATAGCCGCCACGAGCTTCGTACGTGTCAACCTCTCTGCTCGGCATCGCCCGGGAGGGCGATGAGTTTTATGTCCTCAACATCACAGATAACTACAAGGCGCGTCTCGTCCACTGGTTTAAAGACCTGGAGGAGCGCCTAGTTGCAACCCTAAAGACGGGGACCTCTGTGGCGTTGGTGGGACCTCACGGCTCTGGGAAGTCTGTGGTCGCTAGAACCATAGCGGCTAAATTCGTCGGCGAGTACTACGCTGTCATAGATCTGGGAGTCGACACAGTGACCTTTGATAATCTGCTTGAGATATTGCACGAAGTGCCCAACGCCATGGGCTTCTACGACCCCCTAGGCATCACTCTTTACGACAACCCGCTCGTCCCCCGGGCCGAGCTAGCGACGACTTGGATGCGGCGTTGTCGTATCATAATTGACAGAGCTCTGTATCTCAACACCCGCGAGACGCCGACGCTTCTTGTCCTGCCGTATGACCTATTCCGTCACTCTATCTGCAGACAGCAGATAGAGAAGAACATGAAGATTATAGACATTGCGGAGTATATGAGACATATTGATCTGTCGACTGTGTTGAGAGAGGTGTTCTCGTCTCACGCCGCAGCGTTAGGCTGTAGGAAGAGCTCGCCCGACGCCTACATCGAGTATCTCCTGAAGAGACACAACGACCTCAGCGGCGTCTTCGCCCTAGCAGCCTACGGAGGACGGCTTTACGCAAAACAAAGATGTGCCGCGTATAAGCCGGAGAGTCTTTACCAAGACGCCTTACTCCAGCTCTCGAAAATATACTACGAGCTGTACCAAGAGCTGTTCTTCCCCACCTGCCGGGCGGCAAGAGCTATATCGATTCCGCTCCTCCTCAGCCTCCAGGGGCAACACCTCCCGGTCGAGTTGGCGCATCCGCTTGCAAACGTGGACCAAATCGCCAGGAGGCTGTCTATACTCAATAAAATTACGCCAACGACAGAGGCGGCAGCGCTAGCCAGAGAGGAGGTGTTAGAAGAGCTACGGACACTCTATATGCCACAAGAAGAGCTGAACGAAGCTGTGAGGTGGGCCGTGGCGCCTAAGGAGAGCGTGATTAAGGAGTCGCTGAAGTTAACCATAAAGGAGCACCCTTGCGTATCGATACACGAAAACCCTGCCCAGAAGATCAGAATAGTCTACAGAGGACTCCCAGCCCTAAGGCCTGAATATTCTCTTGACTTTGCCAAGGTGATAGCCGCGGCCGCCCTCGGCAAAAACGACATATGCCGAGAGGAGGTCGGTAAATACTTCTGCTCTGGAGACGCCGTGCCGCAGGCAGTTGTAGAGGCCTTAGCTCTGGGAAGGAGGATAACACTGGAGACGTACACTGTAATTTTAACACCTCGTTGCGTCGAAGACGACTATGAATTGATGAAACAATTTGCGTTGACAGACGCCAGAAGAGCCTCGGCAGTTTGTCTTGAAAAATTCGCAGAGGTTCTCTACAGAACAGTACTTCAACGACCAGAGGCTCTTGATATGTTTTACAAACTATATCAAGACTATATAGAGGCCGCTATAGTGAGAGGCACGCCGCAGGCCCTCAGGAACTTAGCCCTGGCGCACTACTTCGGCGCCCCGCCGAGAGGCGCTGAGGATATGTTAAAGCGCTTAGTAAACACGGCGTCGGCGCTTGAGGACTTCAAGACCGTGGCGGCGGCCTTATCCTCTCTGGCGTCCATCACAGCTGACGAGACCGGGAGGTTACTCCCATCCTGCGATTGTCCGTTCCTCAAGGCCTTTGTGGCTTACAGCATCGCCAGACGGCTCGTGGAGCTGGGCCACCACCAGGAGGCTCTCAAACTCCTCAAGACGGCCCTCACGGAGGCGAAGAGGGGCGACCCCCGTCACGAGCCTACGCCTCAGTTTATACAGGAGCTGGAGGAGCTGTATAGAGAGGCGGCGCTGGAGGCGTCTAAAGTATCACCTTGACTAGGTCCTTAGGGTCGTCTCTAAGCGCGGAGATGTAGTGAATCTCCTGGGCCCCCACGGCTACGGCGATCTCGTCTGCCTC
>JAEMPK010000037.1 GCA_022759345.1 Pyrobaculum sp.
GACGTCGGCGGTGAGGTTGACGCCATAATTACCTTGGCCTCGTCCAACTACAGAGCTCTCTTGTCTAAGTACGCGGAGAAGGTTGCAGAGGTTGCCAGGTTCATCCCGTCGACGAGAGAGAGGGTGAGCTGGACCGTGTATGGGAGGTCGGCGGTGGCCCACGACCGGGTGGTTAATATGCCGAGGGCTATTGTCTACACCGCCACGTGGTACGCCATGGGTCTGCCGCCGACTTTCCTCGACGCCCCCACCATAGTGGAGCTGGCGAAACAAGACAAGCTGGACGCAGTGCTGAAGGCCCTGCCGACGCTTAAGGCCGAGCTGACCTACGACGCGCAGTTTTACGACCCAGCCACCGCCGAGAAATACGTAGGGCCTGAACTCGTCAAGATAGTAGAGGAGGCTCTCGACTACCTAGACATAAAAGAGAGGAGTAGCGGCATATACCAAGCCCTCCTCCGGTCGCCGCGTAACGAATCTAACGTTCTCGCCGCCGGTAAGTATAGGAAGTTCTTGGGTTAGCGGAGGTATGTTTATAAATTGTTCTAAACTTTAAAATATGGATAAGGTAGGGGCTTTTGTCAAGCGTCCGCCGTTGACGGCGACTCAAGAAGCCACGTTGCTCGACGTCGTGAAGATAATGGCTACTCACAACATAGGCCTCGTCGCAGTGGTGGACGAAGCAGGGAGGCCGCTGGGGGTGGTCTCAGAGAGGGATGTAATCCGCGCCTTGGCCAGGGGCGTTCAGCTGTCTGCCAAAGCCATAGATGTTGGGACAAGGGGGAACTTGCTCACGGCAAAGGCCGATGACGACATATACTCTGCCATAAAGAAGATGAGGGAAAGAGGCACACGTCACATCCTCGTGGTGGACGACGCAGGCAAGCTCGTGGGAGTTGTCTCAATCAGAGACTTGATAGAAGACAGAGCTCTTAAGTCGATCGGAGACAGAGTGTGGTGGCCTCCGCCGGAGGAATGAAGAAGGTAGGCGAGTTGATCAGGCGGCCGCCCATCACTACGTATCCCTCCGACACCTTAATGGACGTCATAGAGAAAATGGCGAGATACGAAGTGGGGGCTTTGATAGTTGTGAACCCCTCCGAGGGCGGGAAGCCGGTGGCGGTGATCTCGGAACGCGACGTAGTTAAGGCCTTGGCGATGAAGATGCCCCTCTCCACCCCCGTGGAGGCGTTTATGTCCACCCGCCTAATCTCCATCCGGTCAGACGAAGACGTAATTAAGGCGGCCGACTTGATGATCAACCACAACATTAGACACCTGGTGGTCGTGAACCCAGACGGCACTCTCCTGGGAATGGTGTCCATAAGAGACGTCCTCAGGGAACTAAGAACATACGTGAAGTAAACAACAGCGTCAGCGGAGACGGAATAATAGCCGGACGACAGTTTTCTGCTAAAGATTTTAAAATAATAACGCATAGGCTTGTTCTACGGGTTAGCTGAGCTTCGGCACAGACTGAAGGAGGCGTGGGCACCTGGCCAAGGTCTCTCCCCGAGGCTGTTGTGGGGACTGTGCGCGTAAAGACGCGTCTGCTGGCGATGTTAAGGCGGGGCGTTATGGTGCTCGACAAGCTCCCCTACGATATGAAAAAGGCTGGGGCGTGGCGGGGATGGCCGACGTAAAGGTCATAGATGAGGTGATGGCCACGTTACCATTCCCATCTCGGCGGATGTCCGAATCGGCCACTTCTACGAGGCTGTGATTCTGCAACAGATAGGGGTGGACCTAATAGATGAGCCCGAGGTGTTGACCCCTGTGGACGAGCAACACCACATAAACAAGTGGGCGTTCACGGTGCCCTTCGTCTACCGACGCGGTGAAGCCAGGGCTCCCCACCTTGGGGACCTGCGCCGGCGCCGTGTTGATGTCCAGCGACGTGGTGGACGCAGTGGTCGGCCGCACCGACCAGCCGCTCCTCGGCAGTCTTCATCCGGGCGCCCGCCTTCGTCAAGACGTGGGGAGACGCCAAGTCGCTGGGGCCCCTGCCCCATGGCAGATACGGCACTGTCTACGCCGCCGTGGTCCAGCGGCATATCGTCGCGACGGCGTTCCACAGGCTGATGCTGGAGCTTGCCATGAAGTAACTGTTTTAAGTCAAGGCTTTAAGGGCTACGTGAACTTCGCCTCTCTTTTCTCGGGGCTTCTTCTGGGCTACAGCCTGGCGGTGCCGCCGGGGCCCATGAACGCGTTGATAGCGGCGTGGTCTCTGAGGAGCTTCCGCCACGGCTTCGCCGTGGGGGCGGGCGCCATGTCGGCGGACTTCCTCCTCATGCTCCTCACCCTAGCCCTCTACGGCGTCTTGAAGGGGCTGGGGCGGCAGTTCTTCGCCCCCTTCCACGCGGCCGGCGGCCTCTTCTTCCTCTACCTAGCCTACAAGATAGGCACGGCGAAGCCGCCGCATGAGAGCTCCGCCGGCGGGGGGCACCCGCTGAGGGGCTACCTCCTCGGCCTCTCGCTGGGGCTCGTCAACCCGTACCAAGTGGGGTGGTGGCTCACGGCGGGGCTCAGCTCCATTGCCCACTTCGGCGTGGAGTGGGCGGCTGGGCTCTTCCTCGCCATCTTGACCTGGATCACCGCCTTCCCCGCCGCCGTCAGGTCGGGGTGGCGTCTCAACAGCCGCTTGACGTGGCTCGCCATCAAGTTCTTCTCGGTCGCTGTCCTTGCCGTATTCGGCGTGTTGTTTATATACACCGCCGCCAGTCTTGTATTAGGTGAGGGGTGACCTCTGCATAAGGTGCCGGGGCGGCCGCTACCTCTGCGGGCTTACCTACTGCCCTCTGTTGGTTAGGCAACTAGCCGCGCCGCCTAGAGCAATAGGCCGCGACCTCCTCGGCTCCAGCCCGCCCTCAGTCTTCGTGGGGCGGGTCGGCTACCCCAAGGTGAGGCTGTACCCCTCCGCCCCTCCTCAGCTCGGCGACACGTCGATATATGAAGACCCGCCGCGGTGGCTCGGCATGCCTCTGGAGAGGTTCCTCGCCATGCGTCTCTCCCTCTACCGCGGGTATGTGGAGGTATCTGTGGAAGACGCCGCAGACCCGCCGAGGCTCCTCCAGGAGATCCAGTTGCTGGCCCTCTCCGGGAAGCCGGTGGACGTCGAGGTGAAGTTCGCCAAGGAGCCGCGGGGGGCCTACTTCAGCGAGTATGCCCCTCCCATGGGGCCCGCCGCGCCTGCGGCTGGGCTTAGGCTGACGGAGGAGCCCAAGCCTCCGAAGCCGCTGGAGAGGGCCTACTACGACACAGACCTCAAGGCCCATGAGGCGGTGGTGGAGCTGTACCGAGCCGGGGTGGAGGTGTCCGCTATCTCGCGGGCTATGGCGGCTGGGGCGCTCGGGGCTAGGCGGAGGCGGCTTGTGCCGACGCGGTGGGCCATCACGGCGGTGGACAAGATAGTCTCCGACTTCCTCGTGGAGAAGATCAAAGAGTTTAGGGAGGTGGACGGCTACTACCTCTACGTCCGCCGGGTCTACAACAACCTCTTCCTGGCCATACTGGCGCCGTCGAGGTGGGCCTACGAGTGGGGCGAGGCTTTTGAGCCCGGCACCACCTGGAACCCGGGCCCCGGCTTGGCCATAGAGGCCGACTACGAGCTGTACAGAGGCCGGAGGGAGTATCCCGAGATCGGCGGCTGTTACTACGCGGCGAGGCTCGCCGTGGCTGAGGCGCTGTACAGAATGCGGCGGCAGGCGGCGGCTGTGCTGTGGCGGGAGGTGTACAGGGGCTTCGCCACGCCGGTGGGCGTCTGGTGGGTGCGGGAGAACGTAAGAGCTTTGTTTAGAGAGGAGCCTGCCCGCTTCGACACCCTCGACGACGCCCTCCAAGCCGCCTCCTACCTCCTCAAGGTGCCCATAGAGACGTGGCTCTCGGCGTCGCGGCTTATCCACATCCTCAAGTCAAGGCTTGCGGGCTACGGCGAATAAGAGGGGGAACCTCCTCTCCACCGCCACGTCGAACTCCGCGGAGAGCACGTCGCGGAGACACTGCGCGGTACAGCCATGGCTACCCACCAGCGGCATCCTGGCCTGGTCCGCCTCCACCACCAAGAAGTAGCCGCCGGGCTTGAGGACGCGCTTGACCTCGCGGAGGGAGGGGCCGTGGTCGCCCCAGTGGTGGAGGGTGAAGAGCGCCACGGCGGCGTCGAAGGCCTCGCCACGTAGCGGCAGGAGGAAGCTGACCCCCGCCACGCTTACGCCCCTCGCCCTGGAGTACCTCAACATGGGGGGCGACGCGTCTACGCCAACCGCGTCGTAGCCGGCGGAGATGAGCTTCTTGAGCAAAGCCCCGACGCCCGGCCCTATCTCCAGCAACCTGCCGCCCGGCGGCACGAGGCGCCTAACGGCCTTCAGCACCGCCGCATACGCCCACTCGAACGCCCCTATAGACACTAGGAGGTTGTAAAACGCCGAGGTGGCTGGGCCAAACCGCTCAAACTCCACAGTCGCCACC
>JAEMPK010000002.1 GCA_022759345.1 Pyrobaculum sp.
GGTGGGGCCGTATAGCGACGGCAAATGGGTTTCTGCCGTCGTGAAGTCCATACACCTAAACAGAACGCCGGTGGAGTCCGCCAGGGCCGGCAACTTCGTCACCATAGCGCTTGACAGGATAGAAAAGGTGGAGAAGGGCATGGTCTTGTCTAGGCGGCCGCTCGCGGGGGTTAGGGAAGTTGTGGCCGACGTGTTGGTGCTCAGACACCCCACGGTGATCAAGGCCGGGTTTTCCGGCGTTTTTCACTACAAAGCCATTAGGGCTAACGCGTATATAAAGGAGATAGACAAGGAGGGGCTCATGGTGGGAGACAGCGGGGTGGCGAAGATAGAACTAACGCGGCCTTGGCACATTGACGGGGGAGTGTTCATCTTCAGAAACGGCCCGACGAGAATCCTGGGAAGGGTGCTCAAGGCGGGGGATGGAACTCCTTCTGCCTAAGCCGATTTGTAGCCTGGTCAACTGCGACGATTTGGAGAACCTTGACGCGGAGAGCGCGTTGTCAGAGATGAGAAAAGAGCAGGAGGTGTTTATACTACTCCCAGACGTCTATGCGTATAGATACGATTTTAGACGTCTATCGCCGTCTGTGATTAACGACTTCGAGTACTGCCCGAGGCTTCTGTGGGTGCAGTATAAACTTGGTCTTAAGCTCTTTACTAAAAACTCCGCAGTGTCGCTAGTCCGTGGAAGATTGTTACATGAACGTTACGAGAGGGCTATTTCCGATTTCGACAACGTAGTGACGGAGTACAAAATAGAAGTTGGAGAGCTCGTCGGCGTGGTAGATGTCGTGATTAAACGGGGGCGGGAGTATATCCCAGTTGAGGTTAAGACTGGGATGGCCACAAAGGAAGCTCACCGAAAACAGTTACAGATATACATATACCTCCTCAAGGCGCGTTATGGCTACCTCGTGTATAGAAACAGGGTAGAACGCGTCGAAAGAGACGACAGCGCAGTGGAGCTTTTAGCAAATATAAAAAAGATTTTAAGTATGGATAAACCGCCAGAGGCGAGGTGCAGTAGTTGTCCATTTATGGCTATATGTAAAAACTTGAATTAGCTATATTTCAGTAGCTTAGTGACTGTGTCAACTGTTTAATATCTGCCGTCTTCGCTCTTCATGGCACGATATGTGGAGTACCTCGGCGTGCCAGAGTTCACATATATCGTGGTTTATTCCCTTGCCGTTTTTTCCGTAGCGGCGCTCCTATACGGCCTCCATAGAACGTATAAAGGAGTGGGGCTCCCTGCAATAGTTAGACAATCGCTTACTAGGTTGGACAAGGTATTTAGTTTCTTAGTGGAGTTCCTCTCGCACTATAGGTTCTTGACGGCGCAGATCTTTGGAGGTACTATACACCTACTGTTAATAATCGGCCTCGGCATCTCTCTAGTAGGCACGATAATAGTCTCTGTGGTACATTACGCCGGTCTGGAGTATGGCGGTTTGCCTTTCCTCATCATGAGATTTTTGCTCGACGTCGCCGCCGTGTTTATAGTATATGCATCTCTAGCCGGCATTTACAGGGTATACACAGGTAGAGATAGATACAGGAAATTAACAACTCAGTACATCTTGGTTCTTTTAGGTTTCTTCATAATTGCAATAACGGGAGTTGTAATGAGGAGGTACAGAGTAGATTACTACCTCGGGGGCCCCTCGCCATGGTCTCCCCTCTCTTATCTAGTGCCGACGCCTACTCATGAGGTGTACGTAGCCGCGTACTTCATACACGTAGCAACTGCGTTTCTACTCATGGCCATTTCGCCTGTGATGGTGCTACGTCACATGTACATAGCCTACGCAAATTACCTAATGACGGAGAGGCCACTTGGCGAGCTCACAACGCCGTTTGAGTTAGAGAAGGTGATAGAAAGTGGTGAGACAGAAATTGCCGTAGGCGTTAAGAAAAAGAGCGAGTGGAGAGGCGTACATGGAATAATGTTCGACGCTTGTACAAGGTGTAAAAGATGTCAAGATGTGTGTCCGGCGTACGCCGCGAAAAGACCTCTCAGCCCAATGAACCTAGTTACGAAAATAGCAGAGGCCAAAGGCGACGCCGACCTCTTTGAGGTCGGGATTTCTGAAGACGAGGTGTGGGCCTGTACCACTTGCGGCGCGTGTATGTACCAATGCCCCGTCTATATACGTCATGTAGATTACATAGTCGACATTCGCCGCGGCTTAGTCTTTGAGTCGCGACTAGACCAGAAAAAGGCAGATCTTCTCATGTCGGTGAGTCAATACCACAACACCTTAATGCAACCAAACATGGGTAGACACGATTGGTTACGAGAGTTAGGAGTTAAACATATAAGCGAAAACCCAGACGCCGAGTATTTACTCTGGGTTGGATGCATGGGTAGCTTCGACAACAGGACGAAGGAGATAGTCAAGGCGTTTATAGAAATATTAAGAAAAGCCGGTATGCTTGATAAAATTGCCGTGCTAGGAGATGAGGAGCAGTGTTGCGGAGACCCACTGAGGAGGCTTGGCGAAGAAAGCCGCTTCCAAGAACTCGTCCTCAACAACAAACAGACATTTGAAAAATACAGGATCAAGAAGTTAATAACTATCTGCCCCCACGGCTATAACACCTTCAAGAATGAATACCCACGTTTCGGAGTAAAGCTAGAAGTCTATCACCACGTCCAAATAATCCAACGCCTACTTGAAGAAGGCAGAATATCGTTAAGAGAAGGGAAAGAGGTGATGACGATACATGACCCCTGTTATCTAGCCCGCTACAACAAAGTGGTAGAGCCCCCCAGAAAAATCTTGATTAAACTCGGCGAGGTTAGAGAGCCTCCTAGACATGGCGAGAGGACGTTCTGCTGCGGCGCGGGCGGCGCCAACTATTGGTACGACGTCCCTGAGGAGAAGAGGATAAGTCACATACGGTTTGATGAACTCACGGCAACCGGCGCCTCCACCATCGTCACTCTGTGCCCCTTCTGTAACGCCATGTTGTCAGACGCCAAGAGGACAAAAGAAAGCTCAGTTGTAGTAAAAGATATAGCAGAGCTCGTGGCCGAAAAACTAGCCTAGGGCATCCTATTCTCGACGTTTTACCTTACAGAAGTGTTTATTAACAGATCTGTTTAGATGCGCATGCCCATTAGAGTCGGCATAGTGGGGGTTGGCAACTGCGCCTCGGCCCTTGTGCAAGGCATCGAGATGTATAAACACAACCCAGAGCTCGAGCCCATTGTCGCCTTCAAGGAAATTGGTAAATACACCCCGCGCGACATAACTTTTACTTCGGCGTTTGAAATCGACGCGAGAAAAGTGGGTCTAGATCTGGCAGAGGCTATACTTCAACCGCCCAATAACGCCACTGTGATATTCAAACCGCCCAGGTTGGGGGTGACGGTGCGCCCTGGCCCCGCGCTGGATGGTGTGCCCGAGGGCGGATTAGTGCCAAAACTTGTCGAAGGTACTGTGGAAGACGTGGTCAAGGAGCTCAACTCTACAAACACCGAGGTCTTAGTTAATTATCTACCTACCGGCGCCAAGAAGGCCGCGGAGGCCTACGCCGAGGCCGCCCTTAGAGCCGGCGCCGCCTTTATAAACGCCATGCCGGCCCCCATCGCCACCAGCGAGTATTGGCAGAGGAGATTTGCTGAGAAGGAGCTACCGCTGCTCGGCGACGACACCCAGAATCAGATTGGGGCGACGGTGTTGCACAAAACTCTCATAAGGTTGCTAGCGCTACGGGGGGTGAGAATTAAGCACACGTATCAGATAAACGTAGGGGGCACGCCGGACTTCGTAAATCTGATGTATAGACGCGGCGACAAGGAGAAGACGAAGACCGCCGCGGTCAAGATGATGGCCATGGGCCAGGAGTTCGACGCCTACATATCGCCCGTGGCGTACATACAGTTCCTAGGAGACAGGAAGATAGCGCATACGCTCATCGAGGCTGAGATATTTGGAGGCCTGTCTATAAGGATAGAAGCGACGCTTGACGTACACGACGCGTGGAACAGCGCCGCCGTAGTCACCGACTCCATCAGACTTGCCAAGCTTGCCCTAGACAGAGGAATAGGCGGGCCGCTAATAAGCGCATCGGCGTGGGGCTTTAAGAACCCCCCGCTCCACATGAGTCCTGATGAGGCTTACAGAGCTGTGTTGGAGTTCATAGAGGGGAGGCGCGATAGATGAAGGCATTTCAACGATTCAAGCGATGCATTGGACAGGGGAACCTCTGGCTGTACGTGGTAAGCATACTCAGTAGAAAAGGTCCCCTACATGGCTACGCCATAATCCAGGAGATAAGAAAATTAGGCTTTAACATAAGCACAGTTTACGGATATGTGCTGTTAAAGAGAATGGTGGCGGACGGAGTTTTAGTAGAGATCGAAGAGGGGGG
>JAEMPK010000070.1 GCA_022759345.1 Pyrobaculum sp.
GAGTGTCTACAAGGCGCTTACAGACGGCGAGATGGACGTCCCCCTAAGGAATTTTAAAGTAGCGGCACGCCGCTTCAGAGAGACCGGAGGTGCCGCTGGTGGTCGTCTCTATACTGCTTGTGCCGGGCTACGTCGACGAGGTGGAGATAGACCTCTTAACCAAGTTCACAAATAAACCAGGGGATACCCACTTGCTTCCTTGCCTTTCACCCAGAGTACATGCCCTACGACCTTCCTTCAACCTTTATGCGACACGCCAAGACTGCCTTGAAGATCGCCAGAGAAAACGGCCTCGTCGAGGTGAACTTGGGCAACCAGTGGCTACTCGGCGACTACTACTAACTATGTTTTGCTCACGACAGCCTTCAAGTCGGCGAGGACCCCTTACCTGAGCTCAAACTTCCAGGTGTTTTTCTCTGTTAACCTCCGGCTTCCTCGCAACGACCACGGTCCCGTTTTTGGGCACAGCCACCTTGTGGGTGTAGGCAAGGTGAGGTCGTGGAGAGCCATCACCACGGCTATCCCCGCCGAGAGCCTCTTGACGAGTTTCTTAACCTCCGGCTGGTAGCGGGGGTTTGCGGTGGGCTTGTCGAGGAGGAGGCTCCGTAGCGAGCGCCTTGGCGTGACAGCTCTCTGAAGCCGGCCTCCGCTCAGCTCGTCTAGTCTCCTCTCGGCGAGATCCGCCGCGTCCACTGCCTTAAGCGCCGACAGGGCCTTCTCTAAGTCTACCTCGCCGTAGTTGAAGACGGCGTAACGAGGTGCTTGAAGCGTTGATATGAAAAGTTGCTAAGTCATGGAGATGTTTGTGGCGGAGGTCACCGGCGGCAGTGCGGCTTGATGTATTTAAAGACGTCCTCGAGGCGCGGCCTCCCTTTGAAGAGTACGACGTTGGGTAGTAGCTCTTTCCACGTGGCCATTGCAAGCTCTTCGTTGACTAGGATTAGAAGCGGCTTGCCCACTTTCGTAAGTTTTTCGTATTTCCGTCTGAGGTAGTCCGGAGTCCAGAATCCGACTATCTCCACGTAGAGGTCGCCTATTTTGAAGTCTGGTATGTACACGCGGCCGTTTACGACGACGACCTCCGGCTCCCGTTCGACTGCGCAGAGCCGCGATACTTGGCGGTAGAACTCTTGTTCCACCGAGCTGTCGAACTCCTCAGCCTCTATGGGTCTTCTCGGCAGCTGAGGGGCTTTGTCGTGGCTTTCCTTGAAGGTGTACAGCCTCTCGTTTAGCTTTACGGCGGCTTCTATGGTCCATCTGTCGGCGGCGATGATGTAGGGGATCAGCTTGGCGAGGCGGGTGCCGTAGCGCTCCGTCTGTCTGAGGGCGGAGACGGGGCCGTCGAAGTGGAACTCGAGGTCGCCTCCCGTCTTCTCCTCGGCTATGTACATGAGACGCAGGCCTTTGACTGCCCTCACTAGATTTTTTACGACGGCGGGGGCGTTGGGGATTGTGGCTTTTACGTATAGGGATTTGAAGAGGAGGGTTTGGATTAGGGCTAGGTTGTACCGCTGGACCAGCTCCTCCGGCGTTATGGAGGGCGGCTTGAGGATGGCCCGGTTCTCTTCATACGCCTTTTGAAACAGCTTCTTGACCTCCTCCGAGCCTATCCTCAGCCTTGCGGCTGCTGTTTGGAAGATTTTTTCGCGGTCTTCCTCGGCTACGGCGTAGCCCGCGGCGGCGGAGGCTTTGAACACCTCCAGTCTGACGCGGGCCACGAGTCTGTTGTCCACCTGTTCTATCTCCATGAGCTGCTCGACGAGTCTGGCTAGTCCGCCCAGCAACTTTTTATCTCCGGCCATGGCCTCGACGGCTTTTCTAAACTCGCCGAGGGTCTTGGCGGCCTGGGCGGCCTTCAGCACGGCCTCCGCCGCCGCGGCCTCTCTGAGGTAGGCCGGCCTTATCTCCTTGCCTCTCTTGACGACGCGGAGGTAGTCGAGGGGTATCACGCCACGCCTTTCTTACGCCTCCTTGCGGCGCCCACCTCGCGGGTGGCGGCGGTGACCACTTCGTATATCTTGGCCTTGTGCGGCTTTAGGCGGAGGGCCCTCCCCATCCTCTGTATGAACTGCCTGACGCTGGAGGTCCCGCCTAGGATCACGACGACATCTACGTCTGGGATGTCTACGCCCTCGTCGAGGACCTTCCCCGTCACCAGGGCCTTCAGCTCGCCTCTTCTGAAGGCCGCCATCACCTGCTCTCTTTCGTATGGCGAGATGTCGTGGGTGACGAGCGGCAGTAGATACCGTTCAGACACGGCGCGGGCTAGCGACGTATATTCTGTGAAGATGAGGATTTTGGAGCCGGGGTGCCTCCTGAGGATCTCCCCCACCGCCTCCACCTTTGCCTTCGTCTCGAAGATGAGGCGCCTCATGCCGTGCCAAGCCTCCAGCGCCTCTCTCGCCCTGGGGTCTCGGCCGGATAGCATGACAAGTTTTTGGAAGTCGGTGGGCGATCTGAACCTCAGCCCCCGGCTTCTTAGATAGGCGAGGTACTTCTTCTCCAGCTCTTTGTACTGGGCCTTCTCCTCCGGGGTGAGGTCTACCTTTACCACCTCCACGTCGTAGTCGGCCGTCCATATGCCTTTTATCTCGGCCGCCGATATTCTATACACCACAGGCCCCACGAGCCAGTCCAAGTCCGTGTGCAGGCCGTCGGCGCGTTCAGGGGTGGCCGTGAGGCCTAGGCGGTAGGGGGCCGGGCTGAGTTCGGCTATCTGTCGGTAGGAGGGCGAGGGGAGGTGGTGCACCTCGTCGAAGACCAACATCTTGAACCTATTGCCGAGCTGTTCTATGGCTGTGTAGGCTGAGTCGTACGTTATCACGGTGATGCAGCTCTCCCTCTTCTCTTCGCC
Organism: Pyrobaculum sp.; assembly: GCA_022759345.1. Classification (GTDB taxonomy): domain Archaea; phylum Thermoproteota; class Thermoprotei; order Thermoproteales; family Thermoproteaceae; genus Pyrobaculum. The sequence continues at coordinate 2,855 of JAEMPK010000070.1, forward strand.
GTACCAAACCCCCACGCGGCCGGGGAAGTACTGGCTCAGCTTCGTCCTCCACTGCTCGACCAGCTCGACCGTGGGCACAACCACTAGGGCGGGCTCCCCCAGCTTGGCCACGGCGGCGATGGCGACGTGCGTCTTCCCCGCGCCTGTGGGCATGACGACGACGCCTCTCTTAGTCTTCAGCCAGGCGGCGAGGGCCTCCTCTTGGTAGCTCCTCAGCTTGACCTCGGCCGCCGGCCTCACCTCTCGGCACTGGGGCGCCCACACGCGATCCTCCACGGCGACGCCGGAGGCCCGGGCGGCGGCGAGGAGGCGGGGGTAGTATATGGCAAGGGCTCTGTACCTCCCGACGCGGGGGTCTAGCTTTAGGAAGGTCAGCTGTCTGATCTCCGGGGGTATCTCCCCATCGAGGAGTACGGTGCCTCGGTCCCAGGTTAGTGTCAATCCCACAGGACCTCTACGCCTATGCCTGTCGTCTTCGCCTTCTGTAGGACGTAGTGGGCCATGGCGACGTCGAAGAGGGGGTTGCCGACGGATTTATACACCTTCACCTTGCCGAATTGACAAGGCGCCCCCTTTAGGAAGTCGCCTATGTAGACCCACTTCTGCGCCACGTCGTCGGTCTCCTCGGGGGCGTGCGGGTTGTCCACCAACATACAGCCCGCTCTGTGCAACACCTCGTCGTCTAGCTCCCTCACGGGCCTGGGCGCGCCTATTGAGAGGACCACGGCGCCGTCTTTAACCCCCTTCACCACGGGGGTTCTCGATGTGGTGGCCGAGATGATTAAGTCGCTTTGGAGGACTTCGCCGATGGTGGCGGCGGTTGCGCCGTATCTCCGCGCCGTCTCTCTGGCTTTCTCCTCGGCCACGTCGAATACCTTGAAGCGGGCGTTGGGGAAAAGCGCCTTGAATACCCTAAGGTGGTACTCGGCCTGTAGCCCAGCCCCCACGATCCCCACCTCTCTGGGGTCGGCGCCTAGGGCCTTTGCGGCCACCGCGCTCGCGGCGGCCGTCCTCCAGCCGGTGAGCTGAGTGCCGTTTATGAGGGCTAGGGGGATGCCTCTCTCGGGGTCGAAGACGACGACTACCGCCTTCACCCGCGGCGTGGCCTTGGGGTATATGCCCACTAGCTTAACCGCTATGCCGGCGCCGGCCATGTGGCCGACCATGGGTGCAAACCAGGTCTCGCCTATTGTGAGTGCTTGGCGGGGTAGGAACTGGGCCTCGGCGAAGTAGGCTCTTCTTATGGCCTCCACAGCCTCATGCGGGTCGACGAGGGGGTCGATGTTGGGCAGAAGGAGCATGTCTCCTCCACTTCTCTTTTTTAAATCTTGTTTATCACATAGGCGAAGAGGGCTGTGGCTAATACAAGTATTAAGAAGACGAGGGGCGGGTTGTCGGCGGCGGGTAGCCACCTTAGGTTCATTCCATAGAAGCTCGTAATTAACACAGCCGGCATAGCCACCGTGCCCAGCCACGTCA
>JAEMPK010000179.1 GCA_022759345.1 Pyrobaculum sp.
CGTGGCATCCCCCACGAAAGGGCGGCTAAAAGACGGCGGCCCGCTCAGGCGCCCCCCGCCCTAAGGAGAACCGCCGTGGGAAAAACGGGTTGTTTCGACTTGCGCACGCGGCGTTTGACGGCTTGGCGGATTCTTCAGCATTGTCGGGCGGTATCTTGGTGCCTTTAATCCGCGTTGAATCACCGCGTAAGCCGAGACCATGTCTAAGGACGCAGGGATAGGGAATTGCGAAATATCTATTAACACGGGGGAAGAGATAGGTATGCAGGTCGTAACTCGGTATCTTGACGGCGTTCCTCTGGTGACGGTGTTCGTTCTTGAGGTGGGTGGGGTTAAGGTTGCGGTTGACCCTGGGCCCGCGGCTCTTTACTCTCCGCTAGACGTAGATGTGGTGTTCTGTACGCATATTCATTTAGATCACTGCGGCTCAGCTGGGCATCTGGGGAAGCCGACTTATGTACATGAGCGATATACTAGACATGTGGTTGACCCCTCGAGGCTTTATGAGGCTAGTAGGTCTGTGTTGGGGGTTTTCGCGGAGAAGTTCGGCCGTCCGTTGCCCAACGACAAGGTCGTGGGCGTCGCCGACGGCGCTAGGCTGCTCGACGCCTTTGATGCAGTGCATACTCCAGGCCATGCGCCGCATCACGTCATGTACTACTACAGAGATAACAAGATTCTTTTCGCGGGAGACGGAGCCGGGGTGCATATCCCCGAGCTAGGCGTCGTTATTCCTACGACGCCGCCTCCCTTCAGACTTGACCTTTATCTTCAGTCTCTCGACAAGCTGAGGGGACTTGACGTGGAGGTTGTCTGTTATCCTCACTACAGCTGCACCCGCAACGTAGATCTTCTAAGAAGACATAGAGAGCAGGTGGAGACCTGGGTTGAGGTGTTACGTGGGCGTTTAGATCTGGCGATAGAGGACGCCCTGCGGCTCTTGGCCAAGGAGGATGAGAACGTGGCTAAGATTATGAACGTCGGCGGCCTATACCTAGACTTCTATCTGCGGTTTAGCGTGTTGGGGTTTATGGAGTACCTTCGTCAAAGCGCCTCCTCCTCGTAGGCGGAGGCCACGGCGAGCAGTACGTCTTCGTCTCTTGCCGCTATTTGAAGCCCCACAGGTAGCCCCGAGACGGGCGCAGGCACCGAGATGGCGGGATGGCCCGTCAAGTTGAAGAGCTCTGTGTATGCCAGGAGCTTCGGCCTCACCGCGATATTTGCGGCCTCGTCTATTGGGACGGCCTCTGTGGCTGTGGTAGGGGACACAACTACGTCGTATGTCTTGAAGAGGGTGTTGAAAAACTGAGTGGCCTCCTCCTTGACCTTCTTCGCAGTTATGTAAGCCACGGCGGGCAGGGCGGCCCCCGCGCTGAGCAACGTGGCCACGTCCCGGCCCATGTAACTTATGGAGCTCCTCAGATAGTCGTAGTAATTGGCGGCGGCTTCAGACAGCAGAATTGCCGCCCTGGCCGCGGAGAACTTAGAGGCTTCTATAAACACCTCGTCTCTCATCCCGCCGATGCCTTCCAAAGCTTCTACCGCTCTCCAAAAAGCCTTCTCTACATATCTCGTGGGCTCGGCGACCCCCATCAACACGGCAAATCTAAACCTTTTGATGGTTGGGAGCGTCTGCGGCGCCCAGCCCACCGCCGACAGAATCCTTACAAGGCCACGAACAGACCTCGCCATGAAGCCCACGTGGTCTAGGCTCTGCGCCAGGGGATAGACGCCGTCGACGGAGATTTTGCCATAGGGCGGCTTATAGCCGACGACGCCGCAAAGCGCCGCGGGTATCCTCACAGAGCCGCCTGTGTCTGTGCCGACGCCCAAGTCAGCCACTCCTATCGCCACCGCGCCCGCGCTACCCCCGCTGGAGCCTCCAGTTATACGCGTCGGGTCATGGGGGTTTTTAGTCGGGCCAAAGTGGGGGTTTACGTTGGTTGCGCCCAGCGCCAGCTCATGCATATTTGTCTTACCTAGCACCACCGCCCCCTCGGCCATTAACCTACGGACAGCCGGCGCCGTCTTGTCTGCAATCCTCCTCATATACGGCGCGCCGTTGGTGATGGGCATGCCAGCCACCTCTATGTTGTCCTTCACAGCCAACGCAACGCCGCATAGGCTCCCGCACCTGCCGGCCCTCTGCAGAAGCTCCACCTCCTCCGCCGCCTTCTCGTTTAGATACAGGAAGTAGTTAAGCTCGGAGCGCCGCCTCGCCTCCTCTACCTTCTTATCGAGCTCATTCATATAAGCAGGAGGCCCCGGAGAATTTTCTCCACCTGCCGCTTCACCTCATCGACATCGGGGGGAGAGATGCCCATGCTCTTGAGGAGAGGCTCTACGTAATCCATCGCTCTATCCCTCCCCAGTCTGCCTACAGGTGGTGGCGTAGAAAAGCTTCTCCGACATCCAGTTGGCTTGTGAGCCTACGTAGTCGACCTTTTTGCGGAGCTCGAAATCCCGCGGCTCCAGCGCCAAGAGGTCGAGGTATAGGCGCTCCACGGCCTCTTTCAGCCGCCTAGCCGCCTCCACGTTTTTGCGGAGTAGCTCCTCCGTGGCTGAGCGGCCCAGCTCCCCCGCCACGTCGGCTACGCCCATGAGGTATGTATACACGTCGACCCCCAGCTCCTCTTTGGTGGGGAGGCGGCCCTCCTTGACGAGGAGATATAGAGTGCGGGCCTCTACATATTCCTGGAGGCCCGTCGTAGCGTTGCTGTAGAACATGGGCCACTCGCTCAACGTCTTCTTAAGCCTGGTCACAACCTCCTCTAGCTCGCGGAGGGCCCTCTCTGCCGAGGCGAAGTCTTTTCTGATTACGGAATACACCACCGCCTTGGAGAGCCTCGATGCCTTTATAGAGGTCTGCACAACCTCGTCTTTCACCCGCTCGTATTGCCTAAGTTCTTCGTAGAGAGTTTTAGTGTCTAACACAGCGGGGAGGGGCTGGGGCTATTTATACTTAGAGAAGCCAGGCAAATACGATAAGGGGAGATAGGAGAAGCATGGGGAGGGGCAAGGCGGGGCCGTACCCCCATTTCCTGAGGAAGATCCTCACGGTGAGCAGAAGGCCTAGGTATATCAAGACGGCGCCTACGCCGACGGCGGCCAGCGCCACCTCTCTGCCGTATTGTATAAGCCGCGTGGCTAGAAAAGACAGAGCCATGGAGTACGTCACGAAGTCGCCTACGCCGAGGGAGAGAGTCTTCAGTCTAACCACGAAGCCGAAGAGGGGGGTGTCTGTCTTTCCTCCGCCCGCCGCGGCCGGCGACGCCTCCTTCGCCTTCTTCACGATCTTCCCAAGAAGGCCTCTGCGCACCATGACGTAGTCGTAGACGGGTAAAGCCGACAGGAGGGCTACCACGGTGGCTTGAGGGAGTAGCCAGACGAACATGACGCCGGCAAGCGAGCCCAGGAAGCCGAGGAGTAGGTCTCCCCGTCTCCTGTGGAGGAGGAACGCGACGAAGCCGCCGAAGAGGAGAGAGATCCATATAAGCCTCACGGCGTTTACCTCATCAACTACGCCGGCCCAGTAGTACAAGATCACGTAGAATTGAAACACGCCGACGGACAGCACGAACCATATGAAGTAGAGAAGAAGAGATAGGAGTCTCCTTCTGGTAAACAAGAGGTAAATGACGGCGGTAGCTACGACGAGTAGTACGAAGAAGAGCGCCAAGTTGTACATTGTGGCCCCGGCGTCCTCGGCTTTGGCATACGGCGTCGGCTCCACTGGCAACGCCTCTGTCCGCCGGCCGATAAAAGCGGGCCCGTTCCCAAGCAACACGGCCAACACGACGAGGAGCAACGCAACAACTACCACACCTACCGTGAGATAGGTGAATAATAACTTTGTTGTCCACAGTCCGCCGGAGCCTCTACGCATGGCGCTACGCAAAAATTTTTAAGCTGGACATCCGGCGAGGCATGAGAAGCATTGTAGAGATCTTAGGTCCGCTCTCTAAGATGCTACAAGGTCTTGGAATAGACCCACGGTACCCCGCAAGTCTGTTAATTCCACGACTCTACACCTTGGCGCCTAGACTTGCGGTTAAACTCGCCGACGCTTCGTGAAAAATTAAAACCCCGCCACAAGAAGAACGCAGTGATGAGGAACTCGGGTCTGCAGAGCTTGAAGAGGACATAGGCCGCTGAGCTTTTGCGGAAAAAGGAGTTATTTGACGCATGCCTTATAAATCGGCGCTCTCGACGCCGGCTTCGTGCTTATGGGGCGGAAGTCGCTGGAGTTCACGTTTGCCTTTTGAGTTTTAAGATGTCTGTGGTCGTCTCAGGCGGCTCTGTGATAGAC